>JAGDAS010000065.1 GCA_017959385.1 Paludibacteraceae bacterium | reverse complement strand
GGAGCCGACCAAATGATCACCCAGCAGGAAAACAGTGTCACCCTCGACGGTTCGGCAAGTACCGACGCCGACGGTGAAATCATCGCTTACGAATGGATGCAGGTTTCGGGTCCGTCGATGGCGACGTTGACCAATGCCAATTCGGCGGTGGTGACTGTCAGCGACCTGACTTTGGGTACCTATACCTTCCAACTGACGGTTACCGACGATTCGTCGGCTACCGACAATGATTATGTAAACGTGTATGTGCAACAGGAAATCACGGTTGATTTCCACTTGCTGACGCCGACCGACAAGTCCATGGTTACCAACACCCGCAGACCGGTCTTCACTTGGGAGCCGATGGGAGGCGCCACCAAGTATGAAATTTACGTCAACGTGACCCGCGACGACTACGATTGGTACGCTTCGGGCAACCTGTTGGACCGCTACACCAAAGTGGGCGAATCAAACGGCACCAATTTCACCATGCCGTACGACCTGGTTGACCGCTGGACCTACAAATGGTACGTAGTAGCCAAGACCGCCGCCGGAGACAAGAACTCCAACATACAGCAATTCGGCTTGTACCTGCCTTACATGGAACAGGCCAACGACGGTGTCAACATCGTCAACGGTTGCCGCGACATGAACAAGAACGGCACCATCGAACCCTTCGAAGACTGGCACCTGACCCCCGAAGAACGCTTGAACGACTTGATGCCCCGCCTGACCCTGGAGGAAAAATGCAGCCAGTTGTTCTATGCCGGCGACAACAACCCGCTCGACGGCTTTGCATTCTCCTACGGCGTTGAGGGCGGCATGACCACCACCCAACAAAACGCCGCCCGCACCCGCATGGGTATTCCGGTAGCGTTCATGGGCGACAAAGTCCACGGTTGGAAAACCATCTTCCCGACCCAATTGGGCATGGCGGCCATCCGCGACATGGACATGGTTTACCGTGCCGGCAACCTGCAACGCCTCGAACACAAGAATTTCGGATTCACCGGCACGCTGGCCCCCTTGGCCGAGGTTGACACCAAGGTGCTGTACCCCCGTTTCCAAGAGGGTTGCGGCGAAAACGCCGATGAGGCGGCCGCCCACGTACGTGCCATTGTCTGCGGCATGCAGGGTGGTCCGGAGCTGAACCCGCACTCCATGCTGATTACCGTAAAACACTGGCCCGGACAAGGTGCCGGCGGTGAGAGCGAACTCCAATACGACGCCGTGACCATCAAATACCACATGAAACCGTGGCACGCCGCCTTCGAAGCCAATGCCGCATCCGTCATGCCGGGTTACAACCGCGCTCCGTACATCGACCCCGACTTCGGAGCCAACTCCAGCAAGAAAGTCATCGACTACCTGCGCAAGGAAATGAATTTCCAAGGATTTGTCGTTACCGACTGGTTGGGCAGCAACACCGGCCAATCCATCGAGAGTCTGGGCGCCGGTGTCGACGTCATGGGTGGCGCACCCTCGAGAGACACCGACTTCAACCAACTGCAGGCCGCTCTCGGTATCGACCGAATCAACGAAGCCTGCCGCCGCGTCCTGAATGCCAAGATTCGCCTGGGTATGTTTGAGAATCCTTACGGCGACCCCACCGCCACCTACAGCAAGGCAGAGCACCACGAATTTGTAGTGGATGCCGCCCGCAAGTCATTCACCTTAATCAAGAACAACGGCGTACTTCCGTTCAACGGACCCGACGCCGGCAATATCAAGCTGAACAACGGCAACACGATTGTCGTAGGCGGTCCGCGCGCCGTTTGGGACAACCAAAACGTAGACCCGAACGTCATCTGGCAATCCATCTACTACGATGACCCCAAAGCGTTCACCTACTACCAAGCCATCCAAAACCGCGTAGCCGGCACGGGCATCAATGTCGCCTTGAACAACGCAGGCAACGCCAAAGTGGCCGTTGTGGTCATCGGCGAAGTAGGCTATACCCACGGCCCTGTCGACAAGAGTCCTGAGATTCCGGCCGACCAAATCGCCGTCATCCAAAACTTCAAAAACCAAGGCATTCCGGTGGTCTGCGCCATCGTCATGGCCCGTCCGTACGTACTGACGCCGATTGAGCCGCTCTGCGACGCCATTGTCATCCTATACCGTGGCGGCACGGGTGCCGGCGAGGCCTTTGCCCAACTCCTGTTCGGTGATTACCAACCCTCGGGCAAACTGCCGTTCCAGCTACCGCGTTCGGTTGATCAGATCGGTACCGATGTGGTGAACGACCAGAAAGAACGTTGGGAGTTGCCCTACGATTTGGGTGCCACCGATGCCGAGCGTGCCGAAATCCGCAACTACATCGCCAACGACCTGCCGGTTCCGTTTAATTTCGGTGACCCCTTGTATCCCTACGGCTATGGTTTCAACGGGTACAAATTTGAAGATGCCACGCCTCCGACCGCTTTCAACCTGATTTCGCCGGAGAACAATGCCAACGTTCAATTGGGTGAAATTACCCTGAAATGGGAGCCCAGCAGCGACCCCGAAACCAACCTGCACCACTATGAGGTATGGCTCGACGGAGCCAAGTATGCCGAAGTGAAAGGCACCATGTACACCCTGCCTTCGAACATTCAGGAAGGCCGCCACACATGGAACGTTGTGGCCGTGAACTGGGCACAAGGCCGTCGGACCTCTACGCAGACCAATGCATTCAATATGGCCGACACCCAAGGTCCGGCTCCCTTCGACATCCTGTCGCCGGCCGACGGCATGTCGGTAACCGCCGGTACGATTCCCTTGACTTGGGAAAGCACGACCGACGCCGGTAAGGGT
This sequence comes from Paludibacteraceae bacterium, assembly GCA_017959385.1. Classification (GTDB taxonomy): domain Bacteria; phylum Bacteroidota; class Bacteroidia; order Bacteroidales; family Paludibacteraceae; genus Enterocola. Next base: position 7,438 of record JAGDAS010000065.1, on the reverse strand, counting down.
ATGGATCACTACGCCTTGTATATCGATAACGCCTTCGTCCGCAACTATCAGCCGAACGAAGTGCAGGAAGCCACGAACATCGCCATCGGTAAGACCGTGACGGTCAGCTCGACGCAAAACGGTACGATGCCTGGCTCCAATGCAGTTGACGGTGCCGACAATACCCGTTGGTCGAGTAACGCCACCGACAACGAATACATCACTATCGATTTAGGTTCGGTTCAAAAAGTGACCCGCGTTGAGTTGGTATGGGAAACGGCCTGTGGCAAGGAGTACCTGATCCAGTTCTCGTTCGACGGAAACACCTGGCGTGATGTCGTGACCGAAACGGCTGGCAAACCGGGCGAGTTCATTTATGACGACATCAACCAGAAAGCCCGCTTTGTACGTATGCAAGGCCAGTCGAGAGGCACGCAATACGGCTACTCGCTGTACGAGTTCCGCGTATTCGGTACGTCGGTTATGCAATACAATGCCAACGGTTTGGCGTTGGGCGAGCATACCTGGTATGTGCGTGCATACGATAAGAACAACAACATTACCGATTCGAACGGTGCGCCGTCTCACTTTACGGTATATCAACAGGGAACCAACCTGCCGCCTTACGCATACGCTGGCGAAGATCAGGACCTGTTGTATCCGAATACCTCGACGGTGCTCGACGGAGCCCAAAGTTACGACCCCGAAGGTCGTGCGGTAACCTTCTCCTGGCGTCAGGTAGAAGGTCCGAACAACGCCACCTTCAGCAGCCGCAACGTTGCCCAACCGCAAATCTCGGGCCTGGTAGTCGGTACCTATGTCTTCGAACTGACGGTTAACGACGGTGCCAAGACCTCGACGAGCGAGGTGACGGTAGTGGTTCGCTTCAAGACGTTGGTCGATGACTATGCAATCGAGGGGGTTTCGATCTATCCGAACCCGGTACACGGCATCCTCACCATCGAGGGACCGACCGACTTTGAAATGATCGACCTGACCATCATCAATGTAGCCGGCGATATCATGTACCGCCAAGACTATGCGGGTGATCACCAGACAAAGATCGATTGCTCCGCCTATGCCAATGGAGTGTACTTCCTCAAGATTAACCACAAAGAGGGAGTGATGATCCACAAGATTATCAAAAAGTAAGCCAGTCCACCCCTACAAGCAAGGGCCACCCAATCGGGTGGCCTTTGTTTTTTTACTCTAATTTTTCATCCCATTGACATGGATTGTCGGTGGGTTTTATATGTCTGGATTGGGACGCATAGCAAATGTATCCATATTGGATACACAAAAATTGTGTTTTTCTTTTTCGTTCACACTATCTTTGCCCAAAAGAACAGCTAAATTGTAATGTTATGGAAAATAAAATCATTGGTCAACTCATCGAAAACGAGGTAAGACGGCAACGACTCAATGTGGTCGATTTTGCCGAAAGAATTCATTGTGAACGGGCGAATGTTTATAAAATATTTAGACGGAACAATATTGATATTCAACTGTTGGCAAACATTTCAAGAGTGCTTAACTACAATTTCTTTGAAGAAATTGCAAAGAACTACAGTCTCGCTGATGAGCCTTCGGAAGAAACGGAAAAACAAACATACGAACGGAATGCAGTTAGTAATTTCTTGCAGTTTGTTCCTGAGGTACTTAAGGAAATGGGGAAGGAACCGCTCATTATCGGAGGAACAAAAGAGTTGATGGAAGGTCGAGACGAATTGCCAGATTTTGGGTTGCCCAAATATGCACTTTCGTTTACCATCGGAAACACTTGGACAGAAAAAACGAATGCCTATACGAACCCGTTATTTATTATCGAACCATTCCCTGACGCAAAGGATATAAAATTTTATTCGATAGTTAATCGAACAAAAGGAACTCGAATGATAGACATTAAAATTGACCTCAAGTCGAAAGAAGAATGGCGAGAACTAATTCAATTGGTTTTCACAACCTTTCCCGATCAACGTTTTTAACTATGATACCATCAACCATTTCCGAAAAGATATGCAATTATAAGGGAGAACTCTATTCCGTACGCAGTGACGGGATGGTGAAGCGTCATGCCCGTAAAAATGCTAAAGTCAGAGCTTTGGACGGTAAGTGGACGCTCGGGAAAAAGAACGAAAGTAATGGCTATATGCATATAGGAGCTCATCGGGTTCACATCATAGTCGCTACTGCCTTTTATGGAGCGAAAGACTCCTCTGTATATGTGGTCGATCATATCGATACCAACCGCTGCAATAACCGAGTGGATAATCTGCGCTGGGTAACTAGATTGGAAAACGCTCTGCTTAATCCTGTCACGCGAAAACGAATCGAATATGCCTGTGGTGGAGATATTCTCAAGTTTATCAATGACCCATCATGCATCCGAATATCCGAGGCAAACAAAGATTTGCATTGGATGAGAACTGTTTCTGCTACCGAAGCAAAACTTGCTTACAACAATGTGATGCATTGGGCCTATTCTTCAAAACATTCCAATCGCAATGAAAATGTCAATACTAATTCGATATGGATGTTTGATGACCATAATCGGCTATCCGTGTCTCAACAAGATGTGGAATTTGTTAAGGCCGAATTTCCAGAGACCGCTCTTCAAAAAGATTGGTATACACCGACCGCATTTCCTTGTTGCCCAACGGCGTTTCATAGTCAAGGATTGAGGGAGTATTTTGAAAACCTGGGGGAAAATGTTTTATTTGCAAAGAATAAGTATCAAGAACAAAGGTTGCTTTATAAAGCTTTGATTAAAAACGACTCAGAACTTCTTGTTTGTAGTGTGTCAACAGATGGTGATACGGTTAAGCCATACGGATTAACAAAAATTTTGTTCTCGGGCGGACAATTTGTTCACGAAAGCAAAGGCACATATCTTGAAGAGAATGGCGTTTTAAAAGCCTTCACAGAAATGCAGGGAAAAGTGTGGACCGGAGGAGATTCCATTGACAACTATTGCTAATCTAATAATCAAGAATATGAAAAAGATTTTACTTTCCTTTTTGTTGGCTTCAATGGCTTTGATTGCTACAGCACAGGATCAACGTCAACTCACCGATATCAATCACACCGTAAGTTCCACTGTTCGATATAAATTGTATCCTACAGCAAACATGTGGACCTATCTTAAATTGGACACACGCACCGGTCGGATTACACAAGTGCAATACTCGACGGGAAACAATGAAATGGAAGTTTTATTGGGGATTCCTTCTAAATCAATATCTGATGCCGAGGCAAAAAACGGTCGTTTTGAGTTATATCCTACTTCCAATATGTGGACGTTCATCTTGATTGATCAAATCGATGGAGATGTTTATCATGTACAATGGAATCAGGAGAAAGAGGACCGTGTGGTTACCAAAATCCAATACTTCCCTATGCAGTAATTATACTGATGTCGGATTGATAGTACCCATTGGCGCACAAGTGTCCAGTGGGTTTTTGTTTTGACAAGGCACGTTATATCCTTGCGTTTTAAGAGATCCTCTGCTCGGTTTTATTTCACTCAAAATACTTCGTTTGGGTTACAGCCTTACTACATCGGGCAAAATCTTACTTCAAAATTTCACTATTTGGATAATGTTACCTATATTTGCCTTGTTTTAATAAACGCAAAACCAATTAAATCAAGATACGCAATGAAAAAATCTTTTCTATTGTGGGTAGCAGCTTTGCTATTTTCTACGAGTGTTTCTGCACAGGTGTATCCTCCGGTCCCCAATGAACACGTGAGGTATTACTTCAAAAACACCTCCTCGGTCAACCAGAAAAGTTATGCCGATGATGAAATCTTCATCAACGTCATGTACCCGATGCCCTATATTGCGGGATTGTATCCTGTGGGTATGATCGGTTATTTTGACGGCCGCACAAAGGCGTGGAAAAACATATTCGACAACGATGTGCCGACCTACACCTGGCCCAACGGTCAGACGGATAAGGACTACAGTGTGGCGTTGAGCGACTTGCCCATTGACAATACGGGCAAACACTACATTGACATGCCTCCCTCACCTGCCGGTGGCCCGCGTATCTACATCGCTTTTGGCGGGCATTTGTATCGTCCGAACCAAAACAATCCTATGACAGAGGATCCTGCCAATCCGAACTACATGCTCAAAATTGAAACTATTGAGTTTAATATCGGTGGCAATCCGACTCGTATCTTCACCAACACCAGCCGTGTGGACCGCTATGCCTACCCGATTGGCGAGGAGTTGTATTGCGGCAATGGACAGTACTACGATAAAGTCGGCGAAACCGTTTCGCACGAAATGGTGATTTTGAAATGGAAACGTTTTGTACACGACGCATTCCAGTATTCCTACGATGCCACCCGTGATGTAATCAATGCCCCTAAAGGTACGGAGTATTTCGCTATCGGTAATCCGGGCGAACACTATTTCGACGAATGGGCCGATGCTTTCTTTGAATATTACCGCACCCATACACTGAGAGTGCGTTGGGATTTCGACCCGAACATCATCCGTACTGCCCGTGTGGGAAATGATGGCGTGTTGGAATGGAACACGGGACAACGTTTCACCCGCGCCGATTTCAACCACATTCTCCGCGACAACTCCAACGTCTGGTATCCGGATCCCGTGGGCATGGACTTTATGGCCAGCATTCTGCGCGGCGCCGTGCAATTCACCGAAGAGCTCCAGAACTGGAGAGACCCCGCCAACTACTGGGTCAGCGACATCCGTAGCGACTACATGGCCTTCTGGCACTCCGACCTGGTAAGCTTCGAGTCCAAAACCTACGCCTACGACTTGGACGACATTTTCGAGCAGTCTTCGACGCAAGTTTGCGACCGCCCGGACAGTGTTGTACTTTCATTGGGTGGCTTTGGCGTGGAGCACCAGCAGATTATCGACCAAGTCTATATCACCCCGCTGCCCGAAGGTGCCCAAGTGGCTCAATATGCCACCTTGCAAATGGAGGCCCACGCCATCGATACGCACGATTTGGACATGCCCATGCCCAATGATGCAGTGATTACCTGGTCGGTCACCGGACCCAACGGCAATCCTGTCAATTTGATTTCCAATACGGGCGTCTTTGGCCCCACCGATGTAACCGGCGATTATACAGTCACCCTTACCGTGGTGAGTGGAGGACGGACTTTTACCTCCACACGGGTCGTCACGGTCAAAGACCCGATGGATGTGCCGCAGGTATGCTCTGACCAGATTGGAAACACGAATGAACGGTATCGCTTGGAGATTATCGGTAAGAAGGTTTATTTCACTTTGGTTTCTGACCAAACGACCAACCGTAGTTTTTTCTATTGCAAGGATGGTATTCACAACCACGCAGGGCACCGATCGGTTACGCCGAATGTTCCGTACCCCATCGATGATGCGGTACAAGGCGATGAGTTGTATTTTTGGATTGAACAGTACCCGGCAGGCGGCCTGTTGCAAGTTCATATCCCGAAACTCGGTACTTGCGAGGGACTGCCCATCTTGGAAGACATCATTGCTTTGCAGGCCGACAACCACACGATGGTGGTTACCGACGGCCCGTACACCATTGGGGTGAGAGGTTTGACCAACTACCGGACCACTCCCTTCAACATGCCCGACCCGCAAGGCATCTGCACCGAGCCGCTGACCTTCAGCGGCCAGGGGGTCAACCCGACGACCGGCGTCTTTACGCCCACGGCTCCGGGCGACTACCCAATCACCATTACCTATCCGGCCGTAAAGGGCAATGTCACCACAACCATTACCATTACGGTAACACCGGCCGGCTGTACCAATCCGATTACGGTGGACTTGGGCCCCGACCAGGCGGTTTGCGATGGCCAGGTAGCCACCTTGGATGCCGGAGCCGGATATGCCACCTATCAATGGACCGGTGCAAACCGTACCGGCAACGGACGCACCTTCGACGCCAATGTCACCGGCACCTATACGGTAACGGTGACCGACGGCGGTGCATGTACCGCTACCGACGAGATTTATGTGACGGTGAATCCGAATCCGACGCCTGCCGTACAAGATCAGGCCGTTTGCCCCGACCAGCAAGCCACCTTTAATGCCGGCAACAACTACAACCGCTATACGTGGGACGGCAACAACGGTGCCCGCACCTTTACCACCGGTGTTGGCGGTGGGCACACCCTCGAGGTCGAAGACGCCAACCATTGCGTGGGTACGGCCAACTTTACCTTGACAATCAACGAAAAACCGACCTTGAACATTAACACGCCGGCTGCTGTTTGTTCCCCGAATACCGTTAGCATTCTGCAAAACGAGGCGGGCAATACCTTTAATTATTACGAAAACAATCTGACGACCGTATTGGCCAACCCCGGTGCGATTGCCACCTCGGGCACCTATTATATTACGAAGACCAATACGACCACGACTTGTGTAAGTGATCCGACGCCTGTGACGGTGACGATTAACACACCGCCCACCATCGAACTTGTCGGAACGCCCTCCTGTGCCGCCGACTTGCAAACCTATTCGCTGCAAGTTTCGGTAAGTGCCGGAACGGTACGTGCTTCGCAAGGAACCGTGACTGCCGCTGGAGGAAATGTTTGGAACATCACCAATGTGCCTGCCGGAAACAATATTACTGTAACGGTGGATGACGGTTGTACGCAAGATTTGCAGGTTACCGCTCCCGAATGCAATTGCCCGACGGTGAACGCCCCGGTAAGTGGAGGAGACCAAAACTGTGTTGACCCGAATAATATCCCGGCCATCCGTGCAACGGCAGGCAACGGCGAAACCATCGACTGGTACGATGCACCCACCAACGGCAATCTGTTGCAGGCGGGTAGTGCTACCTACCAACCGACGGCTGCCGGCACCTATTATGCCGAGGCCCGCGACCTTTCGAGTGGCTGTGTAAGCCAACGGACGCAAATTGTGGTAACGGTTAGCCCGGTCATCAGCTTGGGCAACGACCAATTCACCTGTCCGGGTGCGCAAGTGGATGTGCGCGTTGCCGGGACGATTGTCGGCAACCCGCGCTACGAATGGACGGGCGCAACCGAAACGGCTACCGCCGCCGGTGCAGCTACGGCTGTCGCCCCTGCCAATTGTGGTGACACCCAGTTGGTAAGCGTGCTGGTTACGGCCGATGGAGGTTGTACCGCCGAAGCGCAAATGACCATTACCGCTCAAGACAACGTGAACCCGACCATCGCCCTGCAACAAGGCACGACGGCCGAGCAGGCCGCTGTTTCTGCCGGCAACTGTGCATACACCGTGCCCGATTTGACGAGCCTGGTAGCGGTGTCCGACAACTGCACCGACGACAACTACCTGATAGCCAATCTGTCGCAAACGCTTGCCGCCGGTTCGCCGATCGAACGCACGCAAGACGTGAAGGTGATTGTCACCGACCGCTGCGGTTTGTCGGGCGAGGTGACCTTCACGGTAGTAGTACCCGACGCCCTGCCGGCGGTTACGATCGAAGG
>JAGDAS010000064.1 GCA_017959385.1 Paludibacteraceae bacterium | reverse complement strand
GGAGATGAAAATTTTATTTGTGATTGACTGTTATGCCACGTCGGGCAACGGAACCAGTGTAAGTGCCCAGCGCTTTGTGGCCGAAATGCGGCGCCAGGGGCATAATGTGCGTGTAATGAGTACGAAGGGCGATGGAAGTCTGCCCGTGGATTATGTTCTTAAACAGCAGCACGTGTTCCCCTTCGACGGAATGTGCCGCAAGGCGGGTTTCTGTTATGGCAGTACCGACAAAAAACTGATGCGCAAGGCCATTGCCTGGTGCGATATCGTGCATTTTATGATGCCTTTCGGAATCACTTATTTCGGCAAACAGGTGGCCGACGAATTGGACAAACCGGCGACCGCCGCTTTCCATGTGCAGCCTGAGAATGTCACATCGGCGTTCAATGTGGGAAACGTCCAGTGGCTTTCCGATGCCTTTTACTACATTTGGCGTAAAGCCATTTACGATAAATTCACCCATGTGCACTGCCCGAGCCGGATGATGCGTGACTTGATGATCCAGCACGGCTACCGTAGCCATATATATGCCATCAGCAACGGAATTGACCGTGATTTTGTCTATCACAAATCCCCTCGGGTTGATTTCGACGCCGACAAGTTCGTGATTGCCATGGTGGGGCGCTTGGCGCACGAGAAGCGTCAGGATCTGATGATTGAGGCGGCGAAACGCTCCAAATACGCCGACCGCATCCAACTGTTCTTTATCGGCCGCGGCCCGCTCCGCAAGGCCTACGAGAAGCAGGGAGAGTCATTGCCCAATCCGCCGGTCTTCAGCTACTATTCCAAGCAGGAGTTGATTGAAAAGCTCGGGGAGGTGGATTTGTATGTCCATTCCTCCGATATGGAGAGTGAAGCCATTTCGTGTATCGAGGCGATTGCTACGGGGCTTGTTCCTGTCATCTCCGACAGCAGGCTGTCGGCCACTTCGCAGTTTGCACTCGACGAACGTTCCCTGTTCAAGGCAGGCGATGCCGAGGACCTGGCCCGCAAAATTGACTGGTGGATTGAACATCCGAAGGAAAAAGAGGAGATGGAACATGCCTATGCCGAATCTGCCAACCAATATACCCTTGAGCACTCGGTGCAGGCCTGTGTCCGGATGTTCGAGGCGGCGATTGAAGAGCATTACAACGGCGGTCTGTCTGCCGATCTGCGTCCGGTACAGGCCAATACGGTTTCCTGCTCCTAACCGATGCCTGCGATGAGGATACATGGTTTTTGCATCCTGTTGGCGTTTATTCTCTGGCAGTCGGCAACAGCTTCCGCCCTGGCGGTGTCCGGGCAACGTGACACGCTGCGGACGAAAAGTGCGTCGGGAGTGGTGCATTACGTCTATGTTTACCTGCCCCCGGACTATCATCCGCAGCAGACCTATCCCGTACTCTATCTGATGCACGGATTTATGGGTAACCAATATTCCTGGGAGGTGAAGGGCAATGTCAGCCGGCAGCTCGATTCTTTAATCGCCTGCGGCGCCATCCGGCCGTTGATTGTCGCTATGCCGTATTGCATTCCGAAAGATACCACCCAGGCGGTCCGACAACGCAGTTTCTTTTACAATGCCACGCATTATGCACAGCTCAAGAAGGGCTCGTTCGAGCGAACTTTTCCCGAAGTCGAAGCATTGGTCCGCGAACGCTATTCGGTGGATACCCTGTGTCAGGCGGTGGCCGGTTTGTCCTATGGAGCACGGGTGGCCGCCAATGTGGCTAAGATGAACCGGTATGCCTATGTCGGATTGTTTTCCCCGGTACTGGGGAAAAACCAATTGCCCGACAAGGTTACGCCGGCTATGTATTGGGTATCGGTCGGAAGCCGGGATTTCTTTTTCCGCCGTAAGGGGAGACTGCTTCACCGACGGCTGCAGAAAGGCGGTTTCTGTTGCACTTATCAGGAAATTCCAGCCGGGCACAATTGGAAGAACTGGCGGATTGCTCTGACCCGGTTCCTGAAGGACTGGATTCCGTCGGGTACGGAGTAAACAAAAGGTCGGGTGCTGCAAGCATCCGACCTTTTGTTTTTACCCCATTGGGGCGTTATCTTACAATCACTTTGCGCGGTCTTCCGTTGACAACTACCAGGTACATGCCGGCATCCAATCCGCGGAACAGCGTCTTTTCGCGGATCTGACGGCGGTCGGCCATCTTGCGGCCCGACAGCGTGTAGAGTTGTACGTCGCAGGTCCCGTCGAAGAAGACTTGAATCAGGTCTTTGCCTCCGATGACACTGAAGTGGAATTCCGTCTCACCTACACCGATGGTGCTGAACACTTCGATGCTGGCTTCAGCCTGACAGCCCTGTTGGTTGGTGACGGTCAGCGTATAGATACCTCCGCCTCCCACATTCAGATCCTGGTTCGCCAGGCCGGTATTCCAGCGATAAGTGCAGTCATCATCCACTACCGCACTCAGTACAATTGACGGACGTGTGGATGTGATCAACGGTTCGGGAGTTGCGATGATTTCGGCGGTCGGCATCACACGATGGTCGGTGATGGTTTGGGCCGCCTGCGATTCACAGCCGTTGTATCCGATGGCCGACAGCGTGTAGGTGCCCGGCTCGTCCACGCTGATGGCGGCGGTGTTCTTACCGGTACTCCAGGTCAGTTTCTTGTAGTTGTCGGCTACTGCGGTCAGGGTCGCGGTCATCTGGTTGCAGTTCAAGTCGGTTGTGCTGGCATCAATGCTGATGACCGGGGCCGTCTTGTCTTCCTCGATGGTTACCCATGCCGATTTCGAACAGCCGTTGGCGGCGGTTACCGTTACGGTGTAGGTGCCCGCAGTGGTTACGGTTTGGGTGCTGCCCGTACCGCTGGGCGTCCAAACGTAGCCTCCTGCGTCATCCGAGGCGGTTACCGACAGTACAGACTCGAGTTTGTCACAGGTCAGGATGCCTGTGGTTTTGGACAGGTGGACGGTCGGTTTCTCCAAATCGGCCGTCAGCGTGATGCTGGCCTGACCCGTGCATCCGTTGACGCCTGTGGCGGTTACGGAATATGTACCCGCCCGGCCGCGGGTTACGGTGGCGGTGGTTTCGTAATTGTTCCACAGGTAGCTGACAATGTTGTCACCCTGAGCGGTCAGCGTGGCCGTCGGGTTGTAGCAGTTCAGATCCGTGCGGTCAGCCAAAATGGTGACAACGGGAGTCGTGCGGTCCTCAATGATGGTTTCTTCCGCTTGGGCAGTGCAGCCGTTGGCAGCAATGGCGGTTACGGTGTAGGTGCCTGTTTGCGTTACAGTGATGGAGGCTCCTGTTTTTCCCGTTGACCAGCGGTAGGTGGCCACGTTTTCACCCGATGCCGTGAGGATTGCGCGTTGTGTGGCACAACCGAAGGTGGTTGTGGTGGCCGAAATGGTTACGTTGGGCACGGTGGTGTCCGTAGTAATCGTCTGCGAAGCCTGGGCGGTGCAACCGTTGGCGCCGGTGGCGGTTACGGTGTAGGTGCCGGCGTCTTCAACGGAGATTTGTACCGTATTGGCTCCGTTCGACCACGCATACGAGGCTGCATTGCCGACTGCGGTCAAGGTGACGCTGCCCGTGCATCCGATGGTCGTGTTGGAGGCATTGATGGTTACGTCGGGCACGGCGGCGTCGGCCGTGATGACCTGCGAAGCCTGAGCGGTACAACCGTTGGCACCGGTAGCCGTTACCGTGTAGGTATCGGCGGCATTGACGGTGATCTGCGCCGTATTGCCACCATTCGACCACGCATACGATGTAGCATTGCCTTGAGCCGTCAAGGTGACATTGCCTGCACAACCGATGGTGTTGCTGCTGGCGTTGATGCTGACAGCCGGCTCGGTGAAGTCCTCGCCGATGGTGATGCTGGCCGTGGCGGTGCAACTGTTGGCCGCGGTGACGGTGACGGTGTAGGTGCCGGCACGGTCAATGGCCTTGGTGGCGGTGTTGCCACCACCGTTCCATGCGAACGAAGCGATGTTGCTGCCCTGCGCGGTGAGCGTGATGGCGTCGACGTTGCAGTTGAAGTTGTCGGCCGTGGCATTGATGCTAACGGTGGGCACGGTGGCGTCAGCCGTGATGGTCTGCGAAGCCGTGTTGGTGCAACCATTGGCGGCGATGGCCGTTACCGTGTAGGTGTCGGCAGCGCCCACTTGGATGGAGGCCGTGTTGGCACCGGTGCTCCATTGGTAGGAGGCGGCGTCGCCCTGTGCGGTCAAGGTGACGGGGTCACCCGAGCAGTCGATGGTAGTACTGCTGGCGTTGATGCTGACAGCCGGCTCGGTGAAGTCCTCACCGATGGTGATGCTGGCCGTGGCGGTGCAGCTGTTGGCAGCGGTGACGGTGACGGTGTAGGTACCGGCACGGTCAATGGCCTTGGTGGCGGTGTTGCCACCACCGTTCCAAGCGAACGAAGCGATGT
>JAGDAS010000063.1 GCA_017959385.1 Paludibacteraceae bacterium | reverse complement strand
GCTTCTCGTCGAATTCGTCGGCAAACTCCTTCTTGTATTTCTTGTAGATGGAATTGGCGCGCGGCACGAGGTTGGCGCAGGTCCACCACAAGAACACCAGGCCGGCGGCCGACCAGGTCAGAATGGCGAATCCGGCCCATTCCACAATCTCACCGAAGTAGTTGGCCGAAGTCACATAGGCGTACATGCCCTTCTTGGGCAGGTAGTGCTTGGTGTCGCCCGGTTTACGCAGGTTGCGCACAATATAGTCGGAACTCCAGTTGATGCCGATGCCCGTGAAGAATATCAGCGTACCGATGATAAACTGCGGTGTGATGAGCCAGGCGACATCGTTGTACTGTTCCGAAAGGAAGAAAATCCAGTACCCTTGGATAAATCCGTTCATCAGGTTGAAAATCACCCCCATCAGCATAATGGCAATCGGCATCTTGCTCTTGCCTTTCAGCAGCAGCGGGAAGATAAACGAACGGTGAAGGTAGTGGAACTCGAACAGACAGAACAGCACAAGCGGTACCACCTCGGTCGTGCGTTCGGACGACAGGCACAGATAGAGCATGACGAAGAACACCGGGCACTCCATCAGCACCCAGGCCACCTTGTTGTTGATGGCGGGTCCCCATTTGCTGCTCACCATTTTGCCGTAACCGGCCTCTACAAAATAAAGGGAGATGAAGACCACCAGGCCGATGGCCGACACAATACCCAAAAGGGTATAGAATTGCTCCAGGTTCAGTAAATTTGCCAAATTCATTGTTTTTTTTGTTATAAATTACAGACATGCCGGAAAGGTATGTCCTTGAACAGACGCAAAGATAGCGAAATCGTTTTGATTCGGATGGATTTTACAGGCGAAAAGTGCGCATGCGGATCGACGGACGGGGTGGGCCGTCGGATGTTTTAACAAATTGCCGACACATGCCGGAAAATTCCTATCTTTGCAGAAACGTCAAACTTTAGTCATGCCGAAAGTCTTTCTTATCGATGCCTACGCACTTATTTACCGTAGTTACTATGCTTTGATCCGCACACCCCGAATCAATTCGCAAGGGCTGAACACTTCGGCCGTATTGGGGTTTGTCAATGTGCTCGAGGATGTGCTTAAACGCGAACAGCCCACCCATTTGGCTGTAGCCTTTGATCCTTCAGGTCCCACTTTCCGCCACGAGGCCGACCCCAACTACAAAGCCCAGCGTGAGGAAACCCCCGAGGATATACGGAAATCGGTGCCCGTCATCAAAGAATTGCTGGCCGCTTACCGGATTCCCGTGCTGCAGGTTGACGGCTTCGAAGCCGATGATGTGATCGGTACGGTTGCCCATCAGGCGCAGGCGCACGGATTTGACGTATATATGCTAACACCCGACAAGGATTACGGCCAGTTGGTCACCGACCGGATCAAAATGTACCGTCCGCGCCACAGCGGCGGCTACGAGATCATGGGCCCGCAGGAGGTCTGCGCCAAATACGGATTGGAGCGCAAGGAACAGGTGATTGATCTGCTGGGACTTATGGGCGACAGCAGCGACAACATCCCCGGCTGCCCGGGAGTAGGGGAGAAAACGGCGGTGAAGCTGTTACAGCAGTTCGGCAGCATAGAGGCCATGCTGGAGCGTACTTCCGAGATCAAGGGCGCTTTGCAGCAAAAAGTAGCCGACCATGTGGAGCAGATCCGTTTTTCCAAATTCCTGGCTACCATACGGTTGGATGTTCCCATCGAATTTCGTCCCGACGAATGGCGGGTGTCCCCGCCCGATTTAGAGCAACTGCTTCCGATCCTGCAGGAATTGGAGTTCCGTCAGCTTTACGCCAAATATACGGGTGCTCCGGCCGAAGCACCCAAGCGCAAGGCCGCGAAAGCGGACGACGGTTTGCAACTCTCATTGTTCGACGCGGATACCACCGTATCCGGGGAGTCCGCTCCGCAGGAGACACAGACTGCCCCGCTGGCCTCCCTGCAGGACACCCCGCACGATTATACGGCCGTTGAGGACGAGGCGTCGCTGCAGCGTTTGGTGGAGGTTTTGTCCGCATCTGAGGAATTCTGTTTTGATACCGAGACCACTTCGGTTGAGGTGATGCGCGCCGAACTGGTCGGCTTGTCCTTCGCCGTCCGGGAGGGGCAGGCCTGGTGGGTGCCGGTGTTCCCCTCCAATGTGGAAAAGGTACTGGCGGCGCTGCGTCCCGTTTTCGGAAACGATAAAATCGGAAAAATCGGACAGAACACCAAGTACGATCTCATCATGCTTTCGCGCTATGGAGTGGAGGTGCGGGGCCGGTTGTTCGACACCATGCTGGCGCACTATGTATTACAGCCCGAACTGCGGCACGGCATGGATTATCTGGCCGAAATCTACCTGCATTACCGCACCATCCGATTTGAGGAGGTGGTGGGAATGGGGGCCAAGGCGATCGACATCCGCCTGGCCGATCCCGATCTTTTGTGCCGTTACGCCGCCGAGGATGCCGATGTGACCCTCCGGCTCAAACATTTGTTGGACCAGGAGCTGGACCGGGCGGGTATGCGGACACTGTTCGAACAAATCGAAATGCCCTTGGTACACACGCTCGTAGGTATGGAGCAGGCCGGAGTGCGGATTGACAGTGCCGCTCTGGCCCAGTCGTCGAAGGTGCTTACGGCCCAGCTGCACGAAATGGAGCGGCAGGCCTGCCAATTGGCGGGTGTGGAGTTCAATCCGGCTTCCGCCAAACAGGTGGGCGAAGTGTTGTTCGACCGGTTGCGCATTGTGGACAAACCGCGCAAGACCAAGACCGGACAATACCAGACGTCCGAGGAGGTACTGGAATCCTTGCGTTCCAAACATCCCATAGTCGGGCTGATACTCGAATACCGTGGCATCAAGAAACTGCTGGGCACCTATATCGATGCGCTTCCCTTGTTGGTCAATCCCCGTACCGGGAAAATCCATACCTCCTACAACCAGGCCGTAACTGCTACCGGACGATTGTCGTCCAGCAATCCCAACCTGCAGAACATTCCGGTGCGCGAAGCCATGGGCAAGGAGATCCGCAAGTGCTTTGTGCCCGATCCGGGTAATGTCTTCCTGTCGGCCGATTATTCGCAGGTGGAATTGCGCATTATGGCGCATCTAAGTGGCGATGAGGCCATGATTGAGGCGTTCAACGAAGGAGCGGATGTCCATGCGGCCACGGCGGCCAAAATCTACAAGGTTCCCTTGTCGGAGGTTACCTCCGACATGCGCCGCAAGGCGAAAACCGCCAATTTCGGCATTATTTACGGGGTGTCTGTGTTCGGTTTGGGCGAACGGTTGGGCATTTCCCGTAAGGAGGCGAAGGATTTGATTGACGGCTATTTCGCCACCTATCCGAAAGTGAAGTCCTATATGGAAGCCTCGATTGAGGCGGCGCGCAGCAAGGGATATGTCGAAACGATCTTCGGCCGCAAACGCTATCTGCCCGATATTGTGTCACACAACAGCGTGGTGCGCGGATTCGCCGAAAGGAATGCCATCAACGCCCCCATCCAGGGGTCTGCGGCCGATATCATCAAAATCGCGATGGCGCGCATTACCGAACGTTTCGAGCAGGAAGGACTGCGGAGTGAGATGATTCTGCAGGTGCACGACGAATTGAACTTCAACGTACTGCCGGATGAATTGGAGCGCGTCAAGGAAATTGTAACGTACGAAATGGCGCATGTGGTGGATTTGCGCGTTCCTTTAGTGGCCGATTGCGGGGTGGGCGGCAACTGGCTGGAGGCGCACTGATACCGACTGTCAGATACCGGAACCGTCCATAAAGCCCTTGAATACGTTGACGTTCTTGTACACCTTGGTGTTGGCGGGGACATGGTCCGATACCCAGCGGTTGGCACCGATGATGACATTGTCGCCGATCTGGATACGTCCCAATACCGTGGCGTTGCTGTAGATGATGACGTTGTTGCCGATAATCGGATGACGGGGAACTCCCTTGACCGGATTTCCGTCCTTGTCCAGCTTGAACGACAGCGCGCCCAGCGTAACACCCTGATACAATTTCACGTTGTCACCGATAATACAGGTGGCTCCAATGACCACACCCGTTCCATGATCGATGGTGAAGTATTTGCCGATGGTTGCCGCCGGGTGAATGTCAATGCCTGTCTCGGAATGCGCCAGTTCGGTCAGCATACGCGGAATCAGGGGTACTCCCAGCAAATGCAGCTCGTGGGCCAGCCGGTAGTTGGTCAAAGCGCGGATGACCGGATAGCAGGCGATGATTTCGCCGTTGCTTACAGCGGCGGGGTCACCCAGCATGGCGGCTTCCACGTCGGTGGCCAGCACACTGCGGATGGCCGGCAGCTTGGCGATGACTTGATCGGTGATCTCGTCCGCTTGTTTGCGGATCTCACTCAGCGGAAGTTCTTTCTCATCCTCGTCCGAACCGATAAAGCACAAACCGGCGATGACCTGTTTCTTGAGCAGGCTTTGCAGCCGTTCCACGGCCACCCCCATGTGGTAGCGCACCGTTTCGGGCGACACCTTGGAGTAACCGAAGTAGCCTGGAAACAGGATTTCGCGATTGAGTTCAATAATCTCCTGTAAGGCGGTGGTGGAGGGCAGCGGGGCGTGTTCGTGACGTTTGCAGAGCAGGCCGTGCAGTTTGTCGGCATCCGACAATTCTTCCACTACGTTTTGGATGAGGTTGGTATTCATGTTCAATGTTGTGCTTGGAATTGCAAAGGTAGGCAGAAAGTCTGTAAAAGCCAAAAATCAGGCGGCTAAAACCAACCAGGTGGCGGCGGTATGGCAGGCGGACCCCAGCAGGATGAACACATGCCAGACGGCGTGCCAGCCAGTGTGTTGGTCGTCTTTCGCGAAAAAGTAGGCACCGATGCTGTAACAGACGCCTTCCCCCAGGATAAACCAAAATGCGGGACGCGGCAGCCGCTGCCAAAGCGGGTAGATGACCACCAGTGCGGTCCATCCCATGACTAAGTACAAGGTAAGCGAGAGTTTCGGATGTTTGCCCAGTGCGATGGTTTTACCGATTATGCCTGCCAGGACGCACGACCACATGAAAATGAAGAGCACCCAGCCCATCCATCCGCCCAGCACCACAATGCTCAGCAACGAATAGCATCCGGCTATCATCACATAGATGCTGATGTGGTCAAATACGCGCAGGATGCGTTTTGCCCGGCTGCCGTGCGGCATCAGGTGGTAGAGTGTGCTGCTGCCGTACATGTCAAGCATACCCAGCAGGAAGAGCAGTGTGCCCAATATCCAGGTCCAGGTGTTCTCCTGATGAGCGGCGGCCATACGGAGCAACGGCCATCCGAGTGCCACGGTCAGTACCACACCGAGCGCGTGGGTCCAAACATTGGCGGTCTCTTCCCGGTTGCAGGGACGGATCATTTCTTAGAGGTTATCCGCATCAGCGGGCGGTCCATGTGCAATACCTTCAGCAGCAGCATCAATACGCAGGTGGCGGCAATGCATACGGCTATAGTCATGGTGATGTCGTCACGTTGCAGGAGCAGTCCCATGCTGTCGTTGAACAGGATGTCCTTCATACGGTCGGCTGTAGCGGTGATAATGGTCAGCGAAGCCAGCAGCATAGTGATCCATCCGGTCCACCAATAGCGGTTGATCAACAGAATACAGCAGGAAACGATCAGCAGCACGATGGTGCCCGGCAGGGCGGAGGCGGGGGCCCAGCTGCCTAGATGGGCGGCGAAGGTTTCGGCTCCCTGGATGTCCAGACCCGGATGCATGTCCAACCATCCCTTGGCGGCGAAATCGTTGTAGTTGAGTGTGGCCAGGCTTGCATAGGTCAGATTACAGGCGGCGAAGAAGACCACGGCCAGCGTGATAAGCAGAAACAGTACGCGAAGTGCTTTCATAATTTTATTCCTCGTTGGTTGTCTCTTCCTGACCGGCCGGTGCTTCCGCATCAAAGTCAAGCGCGAAGCGGTAGTGGTCGGAAGAGCTGATGTTCATATCGGTGTAGTGTACGCGGAGTTCGTCTCCCTGCAGTTCCAAATCGTAGATCCACTGGGTGTCGCTGTCGCCCAACGGGATTTCCACGCTGCCGAGGTAGTGTCCGTCCTTCAGATCATAGAAATCCAAATAACGCCATGGACCGGAAATGTCCCAATCCGTGCAACGCAGTGCGGGCGTAAGCAGGGCCAGGAATTCGTCGGTGATGAATCCGGTGTGTGTGGCGCAGATGGGTTTGAAAGGCTCGACCGAAAGGTCGCGTCCCTTACGGGCCTTGAGTGCGGGCAGCGGCTCGTAGCGGAAGTCCGGGTGGCAGGAGGCGTTCCCCATAGCGTCTATAAGGATAAAACGCGGGATGTCCCGAAGCATAACGGCGGTCACCCCCGCTTCGTTGGCGATGACACGGTGCTCGATAAAAAGGTTGTCCGTAACGACTCCGGCTCCGTAGAGCAGTTCGCTCAGGCATACGCCCTCCGGCAGATCCAGACTTTTGTCCGGCTGTCCGAGTTTGATGAGGGAGGTGTCGGCGTCGGTGTGGTTGATTTTCTCAAAGGTGGCGTTGATCAGTTTCCGGTCCACCTCCGGTCCCATCTCACCGAGCGGTTGTGCTTTATGGCATCCTGTCAGCGCTGCCGCTGCCAATAATACGATCAGGTTTTTTTGAACGTTCATAGCGTTGAAAAATATTCGACAAGCAAATATATAAAAAATGTGTTTCAATTGCAACAGTCCGGACAATATTCCGTCAAATATCACACCCAATGCGTGTTGCGCATATCACCCGTCTCAACAAAAGTACGGTGCATGCCCAGTGCGTTGGCCAGTGAATGCGGCGTCTGTCCGGCACTGCCGGCCACTTTGAGGTAATCGTTCAGCAACTCCCGGTAAATCGGATCCACACAGTTGTCAATGATGAGGCGGGCGCGCTGGCGCGGGTTTTTGCCGCGCAGGTCGGCGATGCCGTGCTCGGTAATCAACACCTTGACCGAATGCTCCGACTGGTCCAGATGCGATACCATGGGCACAATGGAGCTGATGGCGCCGTTTTTGGCGGTAGCCGGTGTGGTGAAGATGGAGATGTAGGCGTTGCGCGTGAAGTCGCAGCTTCCGCCGATGCCGTTCATCATCTTGGTGCCGGTTACGTGTGTCGAGTTGATATTTCCATAAATATCGGCTTCAAGAGCGGTGTTGATGGTGATGAGGCCCATACGGCGCACCAGGCCCGGGTTGTTGGAGATCTCCTGCGGACGGAGTACGATCTTGTCGTGGAAATAGGACATGTTGTCGTAGATTTCCTGCAGCACCGGATCGGTGACGGTCAGCGAACATCCGCTGGCGAATTTGATGCGACCCTCTTTCATCAAGCCGATAACTGCGTCCTGAACAACTTCAGTGTACATTTCGAATGCAGGAATCTCCTTGCTCTCACCCAGTTCGGCCATGACGGCGTTGGCAATGTTGCCTACCCCCGATTGGATGGGAAGGAAGGAGGCGGGAATCCGTCCGGCGCGGAGTTCGCCGGTCAGGAATTCAACCACGTTGCGTCCGATGCGTGCTGTGATTTCGTCGGGAGCGTGGAAACCACCCACCTCGTCTTTGAGCTGGGTTTCCACTACAGCCACCACTTTCTTGGGGTCGATTTTCAAAATCGGGCTGCCGCAGCGGTCGCTGGGTTTGTACACCGGGATTTCCTTGCGGTAAGGAGGATCGGCCGGTTCGTAAATGTCGTGCATGCCGCGCAGCGCTTTCGGATGACGGCTGTTCAGTTCGATGATGATGCGGTCGGCCAGCCGGGCTACCGTCGGACTGATGCCTACGGCCGAGGTCAGGACCACTTCGCCGCTTTCCGTCAGGTCGCAGGCTTCGATGATGGCTACGGTCGGACGCGGCAGGAAACCGTAGCGGAGGTTCTGGGCCAGTTCCGACAGGTGCAGGTCAAAGTATTGCGCTCCGTCGGGTGCGTTGAGCGAGGCGCGCAGATCCTTGTTGGATTGGTAGGGGGTGCGGAAGGAGATGGCTTTGGCACGGGCCAGGGCGCCGTCGGTCGAGTCGCCGGTCGATGCGCCCGTGTACAGACCGATTTGGAACGCCTCTCCCCGGGCGTGCAGCGCTTCCGCGCGTGCGGCCAGGGCTTTTGTCACCGCTTTGGGGACACCGGCGGGAGTGAATCCGCTGAGTCCGATTACATCACCGTTGTTGATGAGCTCAGCCGCCTGTCCGGCGGTCATAAAAGGATATGCCATAGCTTATACGTTGTTTGATTCTGTTTCTCTTTTTTCTTTGGTGCCGTGCATGGACAGCAGATGGGTGAGTTGCTCCGGGGTTAGATCCACTTGGAGCTTGCCTCCCTGCGCAACGGAGATGCGTCCCGTCTCTTCCGACACCACCACGACGGTCGCATCCGTTTTTTCCGAAAGGCCCAAAGCTGCCCGGTGGCGCAGGCCGAACTGTTTGGGAAGATCCTGGGCGTGCGAAATGGGCAGAATGCAGCCCACCGATTTGATCCGGTTGTCCACAATGATGAGAGCACCGTCGTGCAGCGGGGTGTTCTTGTAGAAAATGTTTTCAATGAGGCGGGCCTTGATGCGCGACTCAATGCGTTCGCCCGTCCGCCAGTACTGGGAGAGTTGGGCCTTGTTCTGCATGACGATCAGCGCTCCCGTGCGGCTTTTGGAAAGCACGGTGGCGGCCTGTACCACTTCGGCGATGGTCGAGTCGGTCTTGGTGACATCGTCGGCGGTAAAGTAGCGGCGCAGTTTGGTGTAGAAGGAATTCTGTGTCCGGTAGCGGCCCAGGTTGTTGATGAATGCGCGGATTTCGTCTTGGAACAAGATGATCAGCGCCAGGATGCCCACGTTGCCCACATGGGTCATGATGCTTTGCAGGAGCTGCATGTGGAACACATACGATACCAGCACCCACAACAGGGCGAACACACCGCCGGCCAGCAGGATGTTCATAGCCTGTGTTCCGCGGAACAGCCGGTACAGTTGGTAGAACAGGATGGCTGCCAGCAGTATGTCGATCAGATCAACGACGTTGAATTCAAGGAATGGCAGCATGGCGGTGGAGTTGTTGGTAGATAAGCAAGGTCTGACGTGCCTCTTCCACGTCGTGTACCCGTAGGATGTCGGCCCCCCGCTCCAGCAGGAAGGCGTGCAGGGCCGTGGTGGCATTCAGTGCGTGCGCCGTGTCCACACCCAGCAGGTTGCGCAGCATGGACTTACGGGAAATGCCCACCAGAATGGGCAGGCCGATCTCCTTGAGGACGTGCAGGTTGCGTGCGATTTCCCAATTCTGTTCGGCGGTTTTCCCGAATCCGAACCCCGGATCCAGCAGGATGTCGGTCACACCCAGCCGGCACAGCCGGTCGATCCGTTGGGAGAAGTAGAGCAGCATGTCGGCCGAAAATCCGCCTTCCGGATAGGTCAGTACATAGGGAAGGCCGAGTCCGGCCACGGTTTCGTACATTTCGTCCGAGCCGCCGGATACGTCGTTGGCCATGTCGATGGTGAACTCACCGGCCAGTTCCCGTAATACGGAGGGGCGGAAGGTGTCTATGGATATATAGGTGTCGGGTGTGGTCGCCGCGGCCAGCGTCAGTCCTTCACGCAGCCGCCTCAGTTCTTCGTCCTCACTGACGTCCTGTGCTCCGGGACGCGTCGAGTATCCTCCCAGATCAAGCAGCAGCACACCGCTGCAGTCGGGAATACGGTGGCGGGAACCTTCGTAAAAAGAGTCGGGGGTGAAGTTGGCGATGGCCATAATCCGAGGCTCCGTCAGATCGAATAGTCGGTTGCGGAGTTTGAGCGTTCGCGCCGGGAGGTTGGAGTTTGCGGAGGCCATTTGTTAAAAAATACACATAATTGCAATGCAAATTTAGAAAATATCTGCGTATTTGCCGTGAATTTGATGGAAAACTAAAATTTTTTAAAGAATTTTTTCTTCAACCAAAGAAAAATACCTATCTTTGTATTTGTCAAAATTCTGAAATGAGACCTTAGCAAAAATTCTATGAATATGAAAACCATGAAGAAATCGGTGTTATTGATTGTTGCGGCGGCCTTTACTTTGGTTTCCTGTAATAAGTCGGGTACATCCGGCACCACCGGATGGAAATACAACGATGCCGAATACGGCGGCTTCCAAGTCGTGGACAATTTTGAACAGCAGACCCCTCCGGGCATGGTGCTGATTGGTGGTGGTTCGTTCACGATGGGACGTGTTGACGAAGATATCTTCGGTGAGTGGAACAATTACCCGCGCCGTGTCACCATCAACACCTTTTATATGGATCAATACGAAATCGCCAACCGTGACTGGCGTGAGTACGTATATTGGATGAACTTGATGTACGGCAAGAAGATTTCGGAAAAGTGCCGTCCCGACTCCACCGTATGGCGTGAGGAATTGGCCTACAACGAGCCTTACCTGAACTACTACTTCACGCACGTCGCTTATGACATGTATCCCGTGGTAGGTATTTCGTGGGAGCAGGCCACCGACTATTGCGTTTGGCGTACCGACCGTGTCAACGAAATGATTCTGAAGGAGAACGGTGTAATCGATTTCCCCGATTTCGCCGCTTTCGCCAAAGACTCCACCAAGGGTCAGAACGACTCTCTGGCTAAGGAGAAGGTCTTCAACACCGACAAATATCTGACGGTAGCCGAATACAATCCCGAGAAGGAGAAATCGTCCATGACCGACGCTTTCGGCAACACCCGCAAATCCAATATGTCCGACGGCCTTCTGATGCCGGCCTTCCGCCTGCCGACCGAGGCTGAATGGGAGTTCGCCGCTTACGGCATCAGCTCGCAGCCGGGTATGGAGAATTATGACAACCGCCGCGTATTCCCGTGGGACGGTGTTCAGACCCGTAACCCGGAACAGAAGACCAGAGGCAAGATCATGGCCAACTTCTCGCGCGGCCGTGGTGATATGATGGGTGTATCCGGTGATTTGAACGATAATGCGAATATTACCGCTCCGGTCAATTCCTTCTGGCCGAACGATTTCGGTCTGTACAACATGGCCGGCAACGTCAACGAATGGGTGATGGATGTATATCGTGCCACTACGACCGACGAAGTGTCTGAGTACAACCCGTTCCGTGGCAATGTATATACGGCTCCGGTTAAGGATTCGACCGAAGTGTTCGAAATCGACAGCTTGGGACGTTTGGTTTACGGTGTACCCGTATCGCGTGACAGCATCCAGCAGTATAACAAGTACGATGTCCGCAACTGGAAGGACGGTGACGCTCAGAGTAGCGTAAACAAGGACAAGTGGAAGGAAATCGTCGATCCCGATGTTGCCACCACCCGCTTGTACAATCCTGACACCGATGCTGAAGGTATGCTGGCTACTCACATTTCCAACACGACCCGTGTGTACAAGGGTGGTTCCTGGAAGGATCGTTCCTACTGGTTGAGCCCGGCTACCCGTCGTTTCAAGGAGCAGGCTGAATGTGCCAATGACTTGGGCTTCCGCTGCGCCATGAGCCGTGTAGGTTCCGACAAGGGTAACAACGCCAAGCAATAATTGACAGTAGACCAATTATAGAGAAGGGTAGCCCTCAAAGCTATCCTTCTTTTTTTATCCGATGAAAATCCATACCGACACTTTGCCTTGCGGACTGCGTTTGCTCCATGTGGAGACACGTAGCGATGTAATGTATTGCGGTGCCTTCGTTTTTGCCGGCACACGCGACGAACGTCCGGATGAACACGGCATGGCGCATTTGATGGAGCACATGCTGTTCAAAGGTACCGAACGCCGCAATGCCATGCAGATCAACGAACGCCTTGAGGGCGTCGGAGGTGAGTTGAACGCTTATACCTGCAAGGAGGAAACGGTGGTCTATGCGGCCGGTTTGAAACGACATTTTGCGCGGGCCTATGATTTGATTTGCGACCTGGTATTCCACAGCCGCATTGATCCGGAGGCATTGTCCAAGGAACGTTCGGTGGTGATGGACGAGATTGACAGCTACCGCGATGATCCGGCCGATTTGATTGCCGACGATTTTGAGGACTTGGTTTTTCAGGGTTCGTCGCTCGGGCGCAACATTCTGGGGACCAAGCAGGGGCTTCGGTCTATACAGGCACAGCGCCTGCGTGGTTTTTACCGGCGTTGCTATACCCCCAACCGAATCGTCTTGTTCTCCATGGGCGCCGCCACTTTTGATAAGGTCCGCAGTTGGGCGGAGGCGGGTACATACAATCTGCCTGCCGGCAGGTACGAGGGGGTATCCGACGTGCTGCCGGTATATCAGCCTGCTTGGAAACGCCTGGTCAAACATACCTCCCAAATGCACTGCCAGTTGGGGACCCGGGCTTTTTCGGCCAACGACCCGCAACGCACGGCGCTGCTGCTGTTGAACAACATTCTGGGCGGACCGAGTATGAACAGCCGGCTCAACGCGCAATTGCGCGAAAAACACGGTTTGGTCTATGCCATTGAATCTCAATATACGGCTTATACCGACACGGGGTTGTGGGCCTTGTATTTCGGCGCCGATCATGCCGATGAGGAGCAGGCCCTGTCGTTGATCCGCCATGAGCTGGACAAACTGATGGACCAGCCTCTTTCATCGTCGGCCCTGCATCGGGCGCAGGTTCAATACCTGGCGCAGTTGACACTGGCTGCCGAGAATCGGGAAAATTGGTTGTTGGCCGTGGCCAAGCATTATGCACTTTGGAATGAGGTGGAACCGCAAGGCCGTCTGGCGGAGCGCATCCGGGCGGTTACGGCTTTGCAAATGCAGTCGGTGGCGCAGCAGCTTTTTGCCCCGCAGCAGTTAACAGGTTTATGCTATGTTTGATGAATTGAATGAATACATGCTTTCGCACAGCGTCGCTCCGTCGGAGCTGTTGGCCCGTCTGGAACGGGAGGCGCATGTCCGTTTGTTGCACCCGCGCATGATTTCAGGACATCTGCAGGGACGCTTGCTGAGCGCTTTTTCCCATATGCTGCGTCCGAAGCGTATCCTCGAGTTGGGTACCTATGTCGGTTATTCGGCCATCTGTCTGGCCGAGGGTTTGCCTGCCGACGGGCGGTTGGTAACCATTGATATTGATGACGAAATCGAGGATATGGCCCGACGCTACATCGATGCCTGTCCGCAGGCGGGGCAGATTGACTTCCGGATCGGTGATGCGCTCAAGTTGGTCCCTGCATTGGATGAGGTGTTTGATTTGGTTTTTATCGATGCCGACAAAAGGGACTATGCCGCTTATTATGATGCGGTGTTTGACAAAGTCCGTCCCGGTGGGTACATTTTGGCCGACAATACACTGTGGGACGGCAAAGTGATCAAGCCTGTCGCATCCGGTGACCATCAGACGCAGGGGTTGCTCCGCTTCAACGACCGGGTTGCATCCGACAGCCGGGTGGAGGCCTTTATGCTGCCGATTCGTGACGGAATGACGATAATCCGCAAAAAATAAGTAACTTTGCCTGCAGATACAACCGATTGAACCGTTATGGAATCTACCAGACAACAGAAAATAGCCCGTTTGATACAGAAAGACCTTAGCGAAATCTTCCTGGGATTCACCAAGGCGCACCCCGGAGTGTTGATTTCCACGACCCGTGTGCGGATCAGTCCCGATTTGAGTGTGGCACGCGTTTACCTGAGTGTTTTTCCGTCCGAGCGGGCAACCGAGATGCTGCAGTTGGTCAATGACCGGCAGGCGGCGATCCGTCACGATTTGGCCGCCCGTACCCGTTTCCAATTGCGGACGGTGCCGAGCTTGACGTTCTTCCAGGATGACTCGCTCGATTACATGGAGCATATTGACGAATTGTTGAAATAACCGTGGCAGCCTTTCCGTTTTACATAGCACGTCGTTACTTTTTTTCCAAAAAGTCGCAGAACGCCATCAACATCATTTCCATCATCTCGGTCTGCGGGGTGGCGGTCGGCACCATGGCATTGGTGTGCGTGCTGTCCGTTTTCAACGGATTCCAAGGAGTGATCGAAGGTCTGTTCAATAATTTCGATCCGCAGTTGAAGGTGGTGTCTTCCCGGGGCAAGGTGTTCCATCCCGACTCGGTTCGGACCTGCCTTCCGGCGGATGAGGTTGCGTATGTGGGAGAGGTGCTGCAGGAGGGGGCGATGCTCCGCTATGGTAAAAAACAGCTGCCCATTGTGCTCAAGGGGGTGGAGGCGGAATACAATCACGCCAATTCGATTGACAGTATTTTGATTGATGGCGATTTCCGCCTGTATGACGGCGAATTCCCGCTCGCTTTGGGCGGCATCGGTCTGGCGCATACCATCGGATCCGGTTTGCGGGCGGTCGAGCCCATGATGTTCTATGCGCCCCGTCGGGAAAAGAAGGTGAATATGATCCATCCCGAGGATTCCTTCAACCGGGAGTATGCCTATCTGCATGCCATCTTTATGGTGCAGCAGGATAAGTATGATAACGATCTGGTGATTGTGCCGATTGAACTGACCCGGCGGCTTTTTGATTATCCCGAAGAGGTTACCGCGCTGGAAATCAAACTTAAACAAGGTGTTGACGAACGGTCTTTCCAACGGCGGTTGGCGGAGCGTCTGGGCGATGGATTCCAGGTACTGAACCGTTATGAGCAGCAGGCGGATTATTTTCGTATGATGCAGGTGGAGAAATGGATCACCTACCTGATCCTGTCCTTTATTCTGATGATTGCCGCTTTCAATATTATCGCTTCGCTGTCCATGTTGATTATTGACAAACGTTCCGATATTGAGAATCTTCGTCATTTAGGCGCCACCGACAACCAGGTGTACCATATTTTTCTTTGGGAGGGATGGATGGTCTCCCTTTCGGGTGCCTTGGTGGGCATGGTGCTTGGATTGGTGCTTTGCTGGTTGCAGCAGACCTTTGGTTTGATCCGGATCGATGCCGATGGCGGTGAATTCATCATCAGCGCCTATCCGGTACGGATTGTCTGGTCCGACCTTTTGGTGATCTTTGCGACGGTGGTGGGGCTGGGGTTCTTCGCATCTGTGTATCCTGCGCGGCAGCTCAAACGGCGTGCCGCCGGTTCGCCCGGAGATTAAACCGGGCATTCCTTGGACCGTCATCATGAGTATGAATGTTATGAAAAGAAAGTTACTGGGTCTGGTTGTCGGGTTGCTGCTTCCCGTATCGGTTTGGCCGCAGGCCGATCTGCTGATGTACGAGGCGATGTACGCCAATTGTGTGGACGATGAAAAATCTCCCATCTACGGTGGCAATTATTGTGATTATCCTAAAAATCTGCAAGATGCCAAGTTTCCCGGAGGAGATGTGGAGTTGTCCCTGTATATCTATCAGAATACGGTGATGCCCGATGTGTTCAGCGGCGAGAAGGATATTGACGGGACGCCGTTTCTGGTAACCGGCGATGTGCGCGTTCAGATTGT
Source organism: Paludibacteraceae bacterium (assembly GCA_017959385.1). Lineage (GTDB taxonomy): Bacteria > Bacteroidota > Bacteroidia > Bacteroidales > Paludibacteraceae > Enterocola. Next base: position 8,360 of record JAGDAS010000063.1, on the reverse strand, counting down.
CATTGACCGCTGCGGCCATACCTGCTGCTATGAGATTCTGCAGTCGCTTTCGCCCGAACAGGATGCCGCCGCCATCGATGTGGTGCGCACCCTGCCTACTTTCCGTCCGGCCACACTCGACGGATACCGTGTCAAATCGGCCTATGTCATTCCCGTCAAGTTCAACAAGAAACGCTATCGGGCTCCGGAGCCGGAACCCGAACCGGAACCCTCGTACGACGATTACTATTATTGGTAAATGACCATGCTGGAGATTGGGGATACGTTGGTTTCGCTCGAATTGCTCAACGAACATTTTTGTTGCGATATTGCTCATTGCCATGGCATCTGCTGTGAGGAGGGCGATAGCGGGGCTCCGCTTTTACAGGAGGAGTTGGAGGCGTTGGAGGAGGTCCTCCCGCACATTTTGGATAGGCTGTCGCCCGCCGCAAGGGAGGTGATTGACCGCCAGGGAGTGGCTTACACCGACATGGAGGGCGACTTGGTTACGTCCATTGTTGACGGTCGTGAGTGTGTGTTTGCCGTCAGGGACGGTCAAGGCACCTGGCAGTGCGCCATTGAGCAGGCCTGGGAGCAGGGGATGACCGCTTTCCGCAAACCGGTCTCCTGTCATTTGTATCCGGTCCGCCTGCATCAGCATCGTCGTTTTCTGGCGGTGGAGTACCACCAGTGGGAGGTGTGCCGCGGGGCCTGCCGGCTGGGGGATGAGTTGAAGCTTCCGCTTTACCGTTTCCTCAAAGGGCCGCTTGTGCGCCGTTTCGGGGAGGAGTGGTACCGTGAACTGGATGAGGCCGCCCAGGCCTATTATGCCTCGGATTATTACCGGAACCGTCGGTAAATCTTTCCTTTCCATTGTTGTAGTTTCCCGGAGAAAGTGTATCTTTGCGTCGGAATGCGCGCAGCAGGCGTGCCTGCCTTAGTGGTGAAATGGTAGACACGAGGGACTTAAAATCCCTTGGACAGAAATGTCCGTGTCGGTTCGAGTCCGACCTCAGGTACCATAGGCAGCGTCCGGAGATCCCTGGATCCCGGACGCTGCCTACGTTTACACGCTTGGGCAAAAAAAACGAATGGCAGCCGCGCTCGGTTGCCATTCGCCCCATCTTAATTCTTAATCTTTCTCTTACGAAGAAAACTAATTATGCAAAAGTAATTCTTTTTTCGGACTTTCCAAACGGTTTTCCCGGAATTTTGATAAAATCCGCTCATTTTAACTTGGAACCTTTGGGATAGGGTACTTTCCCCGAGGCGACCACTTTGTGGGCGCTTTCGAGATGCACGTCCTGGTCGTCAAAGAAAATGTGGGCACGGAAAGCCTCCAGTACCTTGTCCTTTGACACACCCCCCAGGAAAAACGCCTCGTCCACATAGACATCCCATCCCCGCAGCGTGTTGATGACCCGCAGGCGCGCATCACCGCTTCGGGCTGTCACAATAGCGATGCGCAGCGGGCAGTCGCCCCCTTCGTTGCTGCGCATATAAGACTGGATTTTGGCCAGCGTCCGTAGAAATTTGGCGTGCGGACCCTCGCGGAGCGGCACGTCCGTATTGCGTTTCTCGTTTGCCTGAAAGGCTTCCAGTCCCTCCTGCTTGTAGATCACTTCCGAATCTTCCGAGAACAGTACCGCATCGGCGTCAAAGGCGATCCGCACCACATCGGTGTCGCGGTTGGCCTTTTCGGGCGGATCGAGCAGCAGGGCGGCCGCCGCTGTCCGGCTGTCTATCACAGCTTGCACGTCGTCCTCATTTTTCGAAAGAAACAAATCCACCCCGAAGGCCTCCATGTAGGGAGCAATGGGTTCTCCGCCCGTAAAGGCGGACCGGGAGATGTCCAGTCCGATCGTGTTGATTGAATTGAGCACGCGCACTCCGGTTTCGGGGCTGTTGCGCGACATGACGATGACCTCCACCAGCTGGTGGTCCGGGCACAAACGGTTCAGTCCGAGCAGTGCCTGGGCCAGGTAGAATGCCGTGCCGGGCTGCAACGGGTCGTTCTCGTGTTCCCGTTGGTATTGGCGGTAAGCCTCCACACCCTCCTTACGGTAAATGGCGTCCTCTTTCTCCAGGTTGAACAGCGAGCGGGAAGAGATACCGACCACTAAAGTTTGAGATAAATCCGTGACCATGCTGAATTGATTTTAGTCTATGGCAAAAATAGGGAAAAGCGTTTTTATTTCCATACGGTGTGCCGAAAATATGCGTGCTTTTCCTATCTTTGTACTGCAAATACTAAATAAAAGAACATGGCTGAAAAGAAAACCGTATTCCTGACGGGCGCCACAGGCAACATGGGTGGTGCGGGTCTGCAGGAACTTCTCAAGAAAAAGGAACCCCTTCATATACGTATTCTGGTACGCGACAGCAAAGCCAACCGCAAGAAAATGGCGGCTTACACTGCGCACCCGGATGTAGAGATCATCTGGGGGGATCTGTTGGATTATCAGGCGGTGTTAAAAGGTGTTACCGGCGCCGATTATGTACTGCATGTCGGTGGTATGGTATCGCCAGCGGCCGACTATTATCCGCACCGCACGCTCAAAGTCAATGTAGGGGCTGCCGAGAATATTGTCAAGGCTGTACAGGCACAGCCGAACAAGGACGAAATCCGAGTGGTTTATATTGGAACCGTGGCGCAGACCTCCGACCGCAACGAACCCATCCATTGGGGGCGTACGGGCGATCCTATCTGCGTCAGTGTCTATGACCATTACGCCATATCCAAAATCGCGGCCGAAAAAATCTTCGCCGAATCCGGCTTGAAACATTGGGTCAGCCTGCGTCAGAGCGGTATCTTGTATGCCAGCATCCTCAACAATTTCGACCCCATCATGTTCCATGTGCCCTTGCGCGGCGTGCTGGAATGGGCGACCATAGAGGATTCGGGCCGGCTGTTGGCCAATATCTGCACTACCGAGCTTCCGGACGATTTCTGGTGCCGTTTCTACAATATCGGCAGCGGCAGCGAATACCGTCTGTCCAATTATGAGTTTGAGAAACTGTTGCTCAAAACCATCTCCTGCCCCGCTCCTGAAAAAATTTTCAACCCCGAATGGTTTGTACTGCGCAATTTTCACGGTCAGTGGTACAGCGACTCCGATGTGTTGGAGAACTACCTGCATTTCCGGTTGAACATTCCCATTGACAAGTATTTCAAGGAGAATCTGGGCAGTCAGGTTCCCTGGTTCTACCATTTGGCCAAATTGTGTCCGCCGTTTATCATCAAAGCAGCGTTGCGGGTACTGGCCAATACCAAAGAATATGGTACCCAGTGGTGGATTAAACACAACGATCAGGTCCGCATTGCCGCCTACTACGGCAGCCGGCAGCGCTGGGAGGCGATTCCCCGTAAGTGGAAGGATTTGGATGTGTCCCACCCGGCCGATACGGAGCAGGTTCACATCGAACACGGTTACGACGAGTCGGTGCCGCATACCAAGTGGTCGCTTAAGGAGATGTGGGATGCCGCCGATTTCCGTGGCGGAAAATGCTTGTCCGATACGATGAAGGAGGGAGATGCCGCCACTCCGCTGCAATGGGAGTGCGCCGAGGGACATCGTTTCAGTATGTCGCCCAATCTGGTGTTATTGGGAGGGCATTGGTGTCCGCAGTGTACCATTCCCACTCCGGAGCGTATGGTTTGGAATTACAATACCATCGCCAAGGAGAACCCCTTCTTCGCACAGATTTGGACCCCGCTTCACGGCAGTGACGAGACCGAGACCTACGACGAAAGCATATTCGCCAATTTCAAAGACTGAATCGGGTAACAAAAAGGGCGTGACCGACCGGCCACGCCCTTTTTTATTTCTTTTTGTTGTCGGTGACAAGTGATGTGATGGGGTGTTTGGTGCCTTTGGCGTCCACCAGGTCCACCTTGGCGTAACCGATTTTCAATTTGGCTTCGGCATGGACAATCAGTCGGTTGTCGTCATCGCTCAGCCAGATGTGGACCGGCTCCTTTTTGGAAAACACCGTACCTTCGGCCACATTGAAACTCAGTTTGATGCATTTGTAGCGTTTCCCTCCTTTCAACTTGATGGTTTCTTCGCCGCTGTAGGTCAAACAGATGTCGGTGTCGCCATCAGGGTCGAAATAAGTGAAGTGGATTTTGTCGCCCACCTTCATCTTTTCAAATGCGTAGTTGCGCAGTCCGTAGATGATGGTAAGCGGGTCCACGGGGGCGTTCCCGATGTAGTTGTGGTAGGATTCGCCTTGTTTGCCGTTTTTGACACTTTGGTAGGCGATCGAGGTGGTGTCGCCTTGGTAAAGAAAAGTCTGTTGTTTTACGGCCTCGTATTTGTTCTCCTTGTCGTGCTCGTAGAACCAGACGGGTTTCAAGTCGCTTTGGCGCATTTGCACCCGGAAGGAGTCTTTCAGCGGGTAGAGGTTGCCCAGGGTTTTCTGTGTCTCGCCGCTGGCGGTGATGTCATAGACGGCCTGACCGTTGTGGACCGATTCCTGTATGTCGGTTTCAATCAGCAGGTGGTTGACCGAGACAAAACCGATTTGAAAGTATGCCTGGTATTGCAGCTCCTCTCCGCTTCCGAAGGCGGCGGCGTTCAACGGCGTGTGTGTCAGCCCCAGGATTCCCGCGGTGAGCAGGAAGTGGACGAAAGTGTGACGTTTCATGACCTTGTTGTGTTGGTTACGAAACTTGGACGGGGATGCGGTGTCAAGGTTTATCCGCTGTTTACAATGGTTTCACATAGGCACGCCGGCGTTTGTGCACTTCGTGCTCCAGATCCTTCCAATTGGATTGGTTTTTGTAATTCTCCTCCCAAATGGCGGTTACGTTGGCGCATTTGACCTGGTATTTTTTAAAGTAGGGTGCCTGGTCGGCAAAGATCAGACCGGTGATGCCTTTGTTCCGGTAGTCCGGGCGTACGGCGATGAGGAGCAGATCCACCTCGTCGATTTTCTTGGCACGCAGGGCACGGATCAGCCGGAGCCAGCCCAGCGGGAACAGCCGCCCTTTGCAACGCCGCAGGGCGTTGCTGATGTTGGGCATACAGATACCCACCCCGACCAGTTCGCCCTGGTCGTTGGTTACCAGCGTTACAAAGTCAAAATTGATCAGCGGCAGGTATTGATTGGTATAGTTCTGTTTCTGGCGGTCGGTCAGCGGACTGTAATTGTAGAGTTGGGAGTAGGCTTCGTCAATGACGTTGAAGAATTCGTAGCGGAAGCGTTTGAGCAGCGTTCGAGTGCTTCGGATTTTCTCTACTTTGACTCCGTAACGTTTCTGGATGATGTCGTTGAGCCGCAGCGCCTTTTCCGGTGATTCCTGGGGGTTGGTCAGGCGGATTTCAATCCAGTCGGCTTCCTTTTCCAATCCGTAGGATTCAAAATGCTTGATGTAGTAGGGGTAATTGTAGAGGGCTGCCATGGGTGACAGGTATTGAAAGCCTTCGATAAGCAGCCCTTGATGGTCCATGTCGGTAAAACCGACCGGTCCGTTCAGGGTTTCCATCCCCTTGGAGCGTCCCCATGCGGCTACGGCGTCGAGCAGGGCTTTGGATACCTCCAGGTCGTCGATGAAGTCGAACCAGCCGAACCGTACCTACCTGACGTTCCAGTGCTCGTTGGCCCGGTGGTTGACGATACCGGCGATGCGCCCCACAACCTTCCCGTCGCGCAGAGCCAGATAATAGATTGATTCGCACACTTCGAATGCCGGGTTCCGGTCACGGCGCAGCGTGTTCCATTCGTCCAGCCACAGGGGCGGACAGTAGGACGGGTCTCCGTCAAACAGGTCAATGCCGAATTGGATGAATTGCTTTAGCGCGCGGCGGGTGGTCACTTCTTGGATTTCAATTGCCATAGAATTACGGTTTGATTCGAAAGCAAAAGTAAGCAAAAAGCATGAGACTCAATGGGCCTACAGGTATAATTATACCCCCGTAACCGTTATTTTCTCCTCATTTTGCTTGACAATTCCCATAAAATTCACTATATTTGCAAAAAGGGGGTGGAATTCCTCCTGTTTCCATAGGAGATGAAATGACCGGTTGAACGAATGCTGAATATTGATTTTTCAGTTTTTCCGGTGAAGGTGGGCTGACGTAGTGATATAATGCTGATTATTAAGCGATTAATGCGATTTTGCATTAAAAAATGACGCTTTTTGATGTAGCAGTGATGTACAAGTAGAATTTATTTGTAGTGTTTTTGTGAAAGCCAAAATGATACAATGGCTTGAAAAACCCGCTATATTTGCGGAGTCCAAAACAAAAAGTTAAAGTCATGAAGAAATTTGTCGTTATCCTTTTAACTGCAGTTTTTGCACTGTCTTTGGCCTCCTGCCAGTCCGGTTCCCGTACCGCCTGCAAGTCCAAAGGTTATAAGGTGTGGTATTGCGGTTACGAGCGTCCGCAGTCTTCTTACCGTGCCATGCTCCGTTAAGGCTGGCTGAAATGCTCCCTCAAGAGGGAGATTGTCCATTGTACAATAGAATGAATATTCTTATATGAAGCAGAGTCCTCTTTTCGAGGGCTCTGTTGTTTTTACCCGATATGAAAAATCCGATAGCATCAAAAGTGATTCTCCTTACCGGAGGTAGTTCCGGCATCGGCCTGGCTGCAGCGCGGCTGCTGATGTGGCAGGGCCATACCGTGTACAGTCTGTCCCGCAGGGGAGGCAGTGACGAATCGTATGCCGCGTCAGGAGGGTGCATCCGTTCTTTGCAGGCCGATGTAACCCGGGAGGAAACCCTGCACGCCGCGCTACGGCAGGTCGTGGAGCGCGAGGGCCGGTTGGATGTGCTTGTATGCAACGCAGGCAATGGTATGGCGGGCGCTGCCGAGGATACGTCCGACCAAGAGACCCGCTACCAGTTCGAAACCAATTTCTTCGGTGTTGCCAATACAATCCGGGTATGTCTGCCTGCTTTGCGTGAATCCCGTGGGCGCGTTATCGCGGTTTCGTCGGTGGCTGCAGTAGCTCCGATACCCTTTCAGGCTTTCTACTCTGCAAGCAAGGCGGCATTGCTTACCTACATGGAGGCGCTCCGCCTCGAGCTGGCTCCTTTCGGCGTGCAGTGCGGCTGCGTTCTGCCCGGTGACACCCGGACCGGATTTACCGATGCCCGCCGTTATGCATCCGCTGCCCGCGGCAGCGTCTATACGCCCTATATGGAAAAGGCGGTGGGAATCATGGAACGTGACGAACGCGGCGGCATGCCGCCCGAAGCCATTGCCTGCAGTATCGCCGGCCAAGTCAACCGTCGGCGCGTGCGTGTACGGGTGGTGCCCGGCTTTTCGTACCAATTGTTATGCCTGTTGATGAAGCATCTTCCGGTGCGTATGGTAGTCTGGGTGGTGGGGAAAGTGTACGGTCTCTGAAAAATATGTGCGGTTTTTGCTGCTGAAAGTCGGGAAAGTCACTATCTTTGCGGTCGTATTAACCGTTGTTTGTGGACAAATTTGATTTGCTTGCAACCACACAAAAAAATGCTAAAATGAAACAGAATTATTTCTTCACGTCCGAGTCCGTTTCCGAAGGACACCCGGACAAAGTAGCCGATCAGATTTCCGATGCCGTTTTGGACCAGTTGCTGGCCAACGATCCGCAGTCGCATGTGGCCTGCGAGACCCTGGTGACCACCGGGCAGGTGGTGTTGGCCGGTGAGGTTTCGACCAACGCCTATGTGGATTTCCAACGGATTGCACGCAGTGTGATCGCCCGAATCGGTTATACCAAATCGGAGTACAAGTTTGATGCCGAATCGTGCGGCATCCTGTCGGCGATTCATGAGCAGTCGCCCGATATCAACCAAGGAGTTTCCCGCGAGGAACCGATGGAGCAGGGAGCCGGTGACCAGGGCATGATGTTCGGTTATGCCTGTGACGAAACGTCCAATTATATGCCGGTATCGCTTGATCTGTCGCATGCGCTGCTGCGTGAGTTGGCGGCGATCCGTCGTGGTGGAACGGAAATGACTTATCTGCGCCCGGATGCCAAATCGCAGGTCACCATCGAATATTCGCCGGAAGGCAAACCACTGCGTATTGACTCCATCGTGATCTCCACGCAGCACGATGAGTTCCTGCCCGATGACGACGCCATGCTCGCCCGGATCCGTCACGATGTGGAGAATATTCTCATACCCCGTGTGCTGGAAAAGGATCCGCTCTACAAACGTTTGGTCAACGGCGCACCTTATAAATTGTATGTCAACCCGACAGGAAAGTTCGTTATCGGCGGGCCTCATGGAGACACTGGTTTGACTGGCCGCAAGATCATTGTGGACACCTATGGAGGCAAGGGAGCCCACGGCGGAGGCGCATTTTCCGGTAAGGACCCCTCCAAGGTGGACCGTTCGGCTGCTTATGCGGCCCGTCACATTGCCCGCAACCTGGTGG
>JAGDAS010000062.1 GCA_017959385.1 Paludibacteraceae bacterium | reverse complement strand
TAGCTGTATTGTTGGGGACATAGTAGGTGTCTTTCTGCTTGCGGATGGCTTTCAGGGAGGGATTTTTCAGATGCTCCTGGGTGCCGATTACCGTCTGCGTGCCATAGGGATGCTCCTGGAAAAGCATGGAGTCAAGGGCTTCCATGGCGTTTTCTTCACCGGAGGCCATTCCCATATTCTTTTCTTCGTAGACGGCTTCCAGTTCGGTGTGGAATCCGCGGAACTCGCAGTTCATAAAGCGGTCGGCTTCGATGCGGGCCCAGTTGTCGAGCTGGTTGGCGGGAATTTCTTCCGTATAGCAGGTGACATCATTGCTGGTGAAGGCGTTGGAGCCGTCGCTGCCAATCAGCGACATCAGTTTGTCGTATTCGTTGGGGATGGCAATCTGTGATGCCGCATAGCTGATGGAATCGATTTCGCGGTAGAGGTCGAGCCGTTGCTGGGCATCCGTGAGGGTGCGGTAGACTTCGAACAGGGAGTCGATGGCGTCGAGCATCGGTTTTTCAGCCGCAAAGTCCTGCGTACCGAATTGCCGGGTTCCTTTGAACATCATGTGTTCCAGGTAGTGGGCAAGTCCGGTGTTGTCGGAGGGGTCGTTTTTGCTGCCGGAGCGTACGGCGATGTAGGTCTGGATGCGGGGTTCATCCTTGTTGACAGTCAGGTAGAGTTTGAGCCCGTTGTCCAAGGTGTAAATCCGGGTGTTCATCGGGTCGCCTTGCACGCTTTCGTAGCGTGTGGCACAGGCGGCTGCCATCAGCAGGATAAGGGAGAAGATGAGATGCTTTTTCATTGTATGTATTCTTTTTGTTTGAAGACGTTTTAATCAATACGGCTTCTCATTCGGTTTTGATAATCGCGTCGGGTGACGAGGAAGAAGAGGGCGCCGGCGATGTGGATGGCGGCGACGCACCAGAAGGCGAAGCGGTAACTGATGTGTTCGGTCAGGAGTCCGCCCATCAGAATCCCGATGCCCAGTCCCAGGTCCCAGGCGGTTAGCAGGGTGGAGTTGGCGGTGCCGCGTTCGTTCTTGTTGGCGATATTGATCATCATATTCTGGAAGGAGGGCCAGAAGTGTCCGTTGCCCCAGCCGATCAGCAGGGGAGCACCGTAGTAGCCGACGGCATTCGGGCAGGCGACGAACAGCAGGTAACCGAGCGATGCGAAGATGACGCCGTGGGCCGCATTGGAAATCAGTTTCCCTTTGCGGAGCGAGCGGACGCCGGAGAGGCGGGCGGCAATCAATCCCAGCGCAAACAGAATGAAGAAAATGCCGGTGCCGCCGGTTACGCCCATTTCTTCTTTGCTGTAGATGGCCAGGTAGTTGGTAATCACGCCATAGCAGAGTCCGAAGATGCTGGCGTTGACGAAGATGGCCCATCCTTTGGTGAGGAAGAAGCGGTCGAGGGAGAGCACTTTTTTGTCTTGAATCAACTGCCGTTCGCGCACTTCGATGGTGGCGTCGGCCCAGAGTCCCAGCACGGAAATGATGATGGCAATCCAGAACAGGATGTCGAAGTTGCCGGTCCATTGGTAGATGCCTAGGCCGACGGAGGGGGCGAGAGCGGTGGCGATGTTGTTGCTGATGCCGTAGAATCCGATGCCTTCCGTCCTGCGGGAGGAGGGGAGTACGTCGATGGTCATGGTGCTGTTGGCGACGCTGGCGGCTCCGAAGGGGCCTCCGTGCAGGGTTCGGATGATGGCGAAGGCGAGTATGCTGCCGGCCATTAGGTAGCCGCCGAAGAAGATGGCGTAGAAGAAGAAACTGATAAGCAGCACCTTTTTTCTGGGAAAACTGTCGGCGAGGTAGCCGCTGAAGGGCCTTACGAGCAGGGCGGTGACGGCGTAGCCGGAAAGCACAAGTCCGATCAAGTCTTTGCCGGCGCCGAATCGTTCGCTCAGATACAGGGGCAGCAGGGGAGCGAGCAGGTAGAACGCGAAACTCATGGTGAAGTTGGCGAACATCACCTTGAAGTAATTTGCGCTCCACAGTTTTTCGGTTGCTGGCATAGTTTTCTCGGCTCCTGAAGGCGTCTTGTTGCCTTCCTTGTCATTGGCAGTGCAAAATTAGCAATAATTTCTGCAAAAAAATTTGTCGTATCCAAAATTATTACTACCTTTGCATCCGCTTTCGGCAAGAAGCAACCAGACTGGTGCGGTAGTTCAGCTGGTTAGAATGCCGGCCTGTCACGCCGGAGGTCGCGAGTTCGAGTCTCGTCCGCACCGCAAACCTCTCAACCCTTTGGGAGGTTTTTTAATAAAAACGAAAGGGACCTTAGCTCAGTCGGTTTAGAGCGCTTGCTTCACACGCAAGAGGTCGGCAGTTCGAATCTGCCAGGTCCCACGAAAAGGAAGCCCTGTGAGGGCTTCTTTTTTTTGTCATGCTGATGCGTCTTGGGCTCTTCCTCAAACGATGTGTCACCGGACACCCTCGTAGAAGGCCCTGCGTGGATGTTTCCCTGCGCACATCCCCTTTGCAAAGCAGGTGTGTGCAACGAATCGCCGTTCTACGGGTCTGTAGCGGCATCTGCGATAACACATCATTTGAGGAAACCTATTTATCCACTTTCCAGCCTTCGAGGCGGCGGTTCCGGGTGGAGAAGTTGGCGCCAATCTTGAAGACTTTGCGGCCCTACAGGACAACCCACTCGCCACCTTTATCGCCTCCCTTGCGGGTAAGTCTATTGCTTTTCTGCAAATGTGCGATATCACGGGCGATCGTCCTATCTGTCACACCAAGCGATTGAGCTAATTCCGCGATTGAAATGTTGGGGTGCTGACGCATCATATCAAGAATATCCTTCTCGCGTTTGGCCTTACCGATCAACTTTTCACCGACATTTTCTATGACATTTTCTATGACATTTTCTATGACATTCTGGGAAGATGTCGGTTGTTTTTTGTAAAGAACCGCTGTAAAGAAACCTTCTGTCCGGTATTCTGGCGCGGGAAGTCCGGCCTCGGCCATTAGATTAGTCATTCGCGGAATGCCCGAACCAACCTTCTCAACCAAATCCATGCGGGTGAAGAG
>JAGDAS010000061.1 GCA_017959385.1 Paludibacteraceae bacterium | reverse complement strand
TGTTCACTTAATGAGGATGGAGAAGCTTTGCCTCTGTCTTTTTCGATTTTGGAAGAACTCTTTTATGGAGAAGGCGATCATCGTTATTACGGCTATTCAGTCCGTCCGGTGGTGAAGCGGTGATTCTGGGGACTGGGAGGAGTTGGGCTCCTGTTTTTTTTCTGTGACGGAGCCGTACGCATTGCGAAAATTATTTGCTAACTTTGCCCTGCTTTAGAGCAAAGCTAAATCACAAATTTTCAAATATATGGCAAAGAAAAAAACAGGTTACAACTGGAAGTTCTCCAAGATCGGAGGCGTTACCCGGGTGAATATTGAAAGCGGTGCCGACATCGCCCGTTTGGGTGAGCTGGACCAAAAGTTATGGACGGTGTTGAGTTGCCCGGTCAAGGGACTGGAGTTGGATGAAACCACCCTCAACATGATGGATACCGACCATGACGGCAAAATCCGTGTCAACGAAGTGGTGGAGCATGCCCAATGGCTGTGTTCGGTGTTGAAAAACCCCGATTTCCTGCTCAAGCAGACGGATAAACTGCCGCTCAGCGAGATCAACGAGGCGACTGATGCGGGGGCCAAGATCCTCCAATCGGCCCGTGAGATTCTCAAGAACCTGGGTGTGGAAGGCGACAGCATCTCCATTGCCAATACCTCCGACAGTCTGGCCATCTTCGCCAAGACCCGCTTCAACGGCGACGGTGTGATCACCGAGGCCTCGACCGACGACGAATCCCTCAAGGCAGCCATCAAGGCCTGTATCGATACCATTGGTTCCACCCCCGACCGCAGCGGTGAGGCCGGTATCAACGCTGATCAGATCGATGCCTTCTATACGGCGCTCAACGACTATGACGAATGGAACAAGGCCGCTGAGGCCCCGGGTGTGATGGCTTTTGGAGCCGATACCGCCGCCGCGTTGTCGGCTGTTCAAGCCCTGCAGGCGAAAGTGTCCGACTTCTTCATGCGCTGCAAACTGGCCGCCTTTGACGCTGGTTCGGCCGGTGCGCTTGACATGTCGGCCGCCCGTATCGAAGCCATTTCGGCTGAAGATCTCAACGCCTGTGGTGAGCAAATCGCCGCCTGCCCGTTGGCCCGTGTCAATGCCGAAGGCCAGCTGCCCATCGACGGAACGGGTATCAATCCGGCCTGGCAGGGCGTGTTCGGCCAGCTCCGCACGTTGGTGCTCAGCAAGGAGTTCGGTAAAAAGAAATCCATCGGTGAGGCCGATTGGAACGCCCTGGTCGGCAAGTTCGCCGCTTACGGGGCCTGGGCTGCCGCCAAAAAGGGCGAAGCCGTCGAGGCACTGGGCTGCGATACCGTGGCTGCATTGGTCAAGGCCGATGCCAAGGCCGCTCTGCTCGACCTGGTGGCTCAGGACAAAGCGCTCGAAGCCGAGGCCAACGAAATCCAGTCGGTGGATAAACTGGTGCACCTCACCCGCGACTTCTATACACTGCTCAAAAACTTCGTCACCTTGTCGGACTTCTACAGCCCCGATGCCAAGGCCGACTTCCAAGCCGGTACCTTGTATATCGACCAACGCAGCTGCGACCTCTGTATCAAGGTCAGCGATATGCCCAAACACAACGCCATGGCCGATTTGAGTGCCATGTACATTCTGTATCTCGACTGCACTTCGAAGGTAAAGAACCAGACCATGACCATCGCCGCCGTCATTACCAACGGCGATGTCAACGACCTGCGTGTGGGCAAGAACGCTGTGTTCTACGACCGTGACGGACTCGACTGGGACGCTACGGTGGTCAAGATTATTGAGAACCCCATCAGCATCCGTCAGGCTTTCTGGTCGCCTTACCGCAAAATGGCCCGCTTCGTGGAGGACCAGGTAAACAAGTTCGCCGCTTCGCGTGACGAAAAGGTAACCTCCGACGCTACGGGTAAAATCGGCGACGCCGGCACGCAGCTGACTTCGGCCGAGGCGGAAGCCGACATCCGGTTGAAAAACTCGCAGGCCCAGGCCTTCGACATTGCCAAGTTCGCCGGTATTTTCGCCGCCATCGGCATGGCCTTGGGCATGATCGGTTCGGCTTTGGTGGCTTGTGCCAAGGGCTTTATGGGGCTCACCTGGTGGCAGATGCCGCTGGTGATCCTCGGTATTATGCTGCTCATTTCCGGACCGGCCATGATCATGGCTTGGCTCAAGCTCCGCAAACGCAGTGTGTCGCCACTGCTCAACGCCAACGGCTGGGCTGTCAACTCGCAGGCGCTGGTCAACATCCGTTTCGGCGCCACGCTGACGCAGCTGGCCAAGTTCCCGAAGGTGGTGGCCAAGGATCCGTTCGCCAAGAAGGGGATTCCGGTTTGGCGCAAGCTGTTGTATATGCTGATTTTGTTGGGCGGTGCGTTTGCCGCGCTTTATTTTACCAACTGTCTGGATCGCTTCGGACTGCCTTACGGTGAAACGGCGGTGGAGCAGGTACCGGCGGAATCGGAGTAGGGATTCACTCGCTGCGCTCGTGCATCCCTCCCCGCCTGCGGCGAAAGAACCGAAGGTGAGAATCCCAAGGAAAACCAAAAAAAAAGACTTACCGTACGAAACCGTAAGTCTGTTATTGCGGAGAGAGAGGGATTCGAACCCCCGGTACCTCGCGGTACGGCGGTTTTCAAGACCGCTGTAATCGACCACTCTACCATCTCTCCAGAGTGATACGCTCACTTTTGAGTGCGCAAAGGTAGCGAAAATATTGCAATATGCAAATTTTTTGTAAATTTGCGGCGTCAATCTTCAAATCAAAAAAAAACGACGATGAAAAAAATCTTCATGAGCTTGGCCGTCAGCTGCTTGTTTATGACGGCAACCGCCCAGATTGCAACCACGACCGTTGCGCCCGCCCGCAAGGCCGCAGTTCCGTACGACTCGACCCTCAACTGGTTGGGTTCGGACCGTGTAGCCGCTTACGAGGGACAGACCTTGTTTGTAACCCCCAAGGAGGAAGACGAACAAAAGTACGGCTACGACTTCTTCTATACCCATGGCGAAACGCCCCAGGAAATGCTGGCGTCGTATTATTCGACCCCGCACGAGCGCCTGGCCGGCAAAAGTTTTGTGGTGGAGAAAGTGGAGCGTATCAGCCCCCGTTACTATGCGTTCGAGCTGAAGCAGACCGACGATACCCTGCGTCTGGGCTTCCGCTACGATACAGACGATGAGGATGCTTTCCCCTTCCAAACCATGGCTCACTACGATTACCTCCGCGGATTTATCGGCAAGCGTTACTACGTCAAACCCGGTTACCTGCACAAGACCGATGTGGTCAGCGGCATGGAAATCACGTTTGATTACAAAGATGTTTGGACCGTATCCGACGTGCAGGTGATAGAAGGACAGCTCGCCCTGCTGATGAAGCGCGGTTCCGTAACAAGCTATGTCCATTATCAGAAAATGACCGATTCCCGTCTGGCACATTATTACATTCCTCAGTCTTTGTACGACAAGTGGCTGGCGGAATACGGCGAAAAACTGGCCGATTACACCATCGGACACAAACTCGGCAAGGGCATGACCGCCGAAATGCTCCGCTACAGCTGGGGACAATCCGCCCAAGTGCTTAAGGAGGGAACCGACGACATCTATGTGTACGGCGCCAAGCGCATCCGTTTGGATCGTGCAACCGGTTTGGTGACCTCGTGGGAGTAATACTCCATGCAGGCGGTCGTCCGTTATCTGATTGAATTTCTGGTGCGCGACGCCGGGGCGGCGCAGCGGGTGGGATACACCTCCGATCCGGCTGAATATGCCCGTTATGCCTTGGTCGTGCAGCCATCCGGTTGGTTGGACCAAGTGGCAGCCCCTAAACGGGCCTTGCTGCCGGATCCGTTTGATTTTCAGGGAGTACCTGTCTTGTTCGGTTCTCCGCAAATCACCCAAATCCAAGGTGTATGCGTGGTTTCGGCCGATTGGGTGGCTTCCGCCTATTACCTGCTCACCCGCTACGAAGAGTTGCAAAATCCGATCCGTGACGCTCACGGCCGCTTCCCCGGCAGGGAAAGTCTGCTGAGCCGTCTGCATTGGTTGGACCGTCCCTTGGTCGAGGCCTACAGCCGCCAGCTCCGTAGTCTGCTTCGGCAGGCAGGCATACCGCTTGCACCTTTGCGTCCCGGAATCGTTACACTCACGCACGACATTGACTCCGCACGCCGTTTCCATAACCTGCGTTCGCTGCTCGGTGGCATTCGCCGGAGGCATTGGCGGTTGCTCCACGAAAGCCTGTATGGACGCGATCCGTATGCAGAATGGGAGGGGATAACCCGGATGGACAGTGCCCTGCCTTGGGCAAAGTCCCGTTTCTTCGCCCATGTGGCCGGACGTACCGGCGAGGCGGAGGATGCAGCCTGTATCCCTCTACAGCCCGCCGACTGGCTGCAGTCCCGGCATTTGGACTGGGGTATCCACTTCAGCGCCCGTGCCGCCCGTAACCAGGACTTTCTCCTTTCGGAAAATGAACAACTTTCCCAAGCGGTAGGCCATCCTTCCGTCAGTAGCCGTTTCCACTACCTGTTACTGCCCGGTCCGGAGGGATGGCGTGCTGTCGAGGAGGCGGGAATTACCGACGATTATTCTGTAGGATTTGCCGACGTACCCGGTTTCCGCATGGGTACCTGCCGCCCGGTCCGCTATATCGAACCCACGACGGGTCGCTTGTCATCCACACTGACGCTGCATCCGTTGGCCTTGATGGACGTGACCTTGTCCGACTATGCGCGGTTGCCGTTTGCCGAAGCGCTGACGGTGGCGGGTGACATTTGCCGAAAGGCTTGTGAGGAAGGCGGGGAAGCGGTGTTGCTATGGCACAATTCCTCATTGGCGGAGGGTGCAGACGGGTATCACCGCAGCCTTTACATCCAGTTGCTGGATTCACTGGCGCTGGATGGCATCGGAAAGCCAGCGGATTCCCATTGATTCCTTTTCCCAGTTGAGTTCGCTGCGTGCCCGTTCGAAATTTTCGACCGGAACAGGGTGCTGTTGCAAATCGTCAAGCGCCCGCTGCAGTGTGGCGGGTTCGAGGTCCGGTACCAACCGGCCGGTTCCATAGGTGTCCACGATGCGCCGGATTTCCGGGAAATCGCTGGCAATGACTGGGATGCCTGCCTGTATAAAATCGAATATCCGGTTGGGCAGCGAGTAGTAGTAGTTGAGGCCCTGCGGTCGCAGCAGCACCAAACCGATGTCGGCCGAGGCGGTGTAGGCGGACAGTTGGTCCAGAGCGATCCGTCCGGTCATCTTGATCCGGTCCTCCAGATGCTTGGCGGTGATGCGTTCCTGAATCTCGCCGGCAATGTCGCCGGTTCCTACAATCAGCAGCTCCGGCCGTGGGTCGGTGGCGACCAGGTCGATGCATTCTTCGAGCCCGCGCCCGATGTTGACGGCACCTTGGTAGAGCAGCAACGGACGGTGTTGGGGGTGGTAGGCCGGTGTGATGCCGGCAGGCGGCGGTGTGGCCGGAATGTTGCGCACCACGGTCATGTCTATGCCGTAGCGCTGGTGGTAATAGTCGGCAATCGACCTGCATACCGTGCAGGAGTACTTGAGCTTGGGGAAAATCCAACGTTCTATCGTCTCCCAGAACCATTTGATCCGCGGACGTTGGGTGAGTTCGGGCACTTCGGGGAACAGTTCGTGGGCATCGAACACCAAGGGTTTCCGTTTGAGGCGGGCCGCCAGCCAGTTGGCAGGCAATGTGTCGGTATCATTGGCCCACAGCGCATCAAAACGGGTAAAGAGCAGGTGCAGGAAAAGCCGGATGTTGTAGGTGGCGTAAAAACCGAAATGCTTGCGGAAGGGCAGGCGCATCCTCCATGTACGGTAGGTCCGACGGACAGGGGCGCTTTCGGGCAGCAGCCGTCCGATCAGACAGACATCCCAACCTTCCTCCTGCAGGACGGTGGCTGTCTTGTGTACGCGGTGGTCCGATACCAAGTCGTTGGTAACGGATACCAGAATGGTTTTTTTGCCGGCACTCATTATGACAAAGATAACTTTTTTCCCGGACTTTTGGAAAAATTTCTTAACTTTACCCTCTCAAATGTTTGTCCTATGAAAACCAGCGAGAACCAATCCCTGTTGGAATACAACACCTTCGGTGTGGATGTGACCGCCAATTACTTTGTGGAATACGAATCGGTCGAGGAGTTGCAACGCCTGCTTGCCACCGACCTTCTGCGTGACAACAAGTATTTCCATATCGGTGGTGGCAGCAACCTGCTGTTTATCGGCAATTACGAGGGGGTGATTCTGCATTCCGCCATTCGTGGAATCCGCGAATTGGACCGCACGGACACCTGGGTCCGGGTGCGTGCCGGCGCTGCCGAGGTGTGGGACGATCTGGTTGCCTGGACTGTCGGCAAAGGCTACGGAGGTATGGAGAACCTGTCGGGTATTCCCGGCGAGGTAGGGGCGACGCCCGTTCAGAACATCGGCGCCTACGGTTGCGAGGTGAAGGATGTGATTGACGAGGTGGAGTGCGTGCGCATCCAGGACGGTGCGCTGGTACGTTTCTCCAATGCCGACTGTCAGTTCGGTTATCGTGACAGCATTTTCAAACGCGAGTGGCGCGGTCAGTACATCGTGGTGGCCGTTACCTATAAGCTGCAGTTGCAACCCGAACTGCACGTCAATTACGGCAGTCTGGCCGAGGAGATCAAACGTTTCGACGTACCGACGGTTGCATCGGTGCGTGAGGCGGTGCTGGCCATCCGCCGGCGCAAACTGCCGGAGCCCAAAGTGTTGGGCAATGCCGGAAGTTTCTACCTCAATCCGGTGGTTTCGGCGGCCAAATTCAAAGAATTGCAGTCCCTGTATCCGCAGATGCCTTATTATGAGGCCGGTAATGGGAAATATAAGATTCCGGCCGGCTGGATGATCGAACAATGCGGTTGGAAAGGTAAATCGGTCGGACCGGTGGCGGTACACGGCCATCAGGCGCTGGTGTTGATCAACAAAGGAGGGGCGAACGGTTTGGATATCATCAACCTGTCCGACAGCATCCGTCAGTCGGTGCGTGACCGTTTCGGAATCGATCTGACGCCCGAGGTAAATATCATTTTCGGATAACGGCGCTTAAAGTGTGCGCAGATTGTGGCCCATGCGTTGCTTTTTGGTACGCATGTAGGCTTCGTTGTAGGGGTTGATACCGACTTCGATGGGTACAACTTCGGAAATGGACAACCCGTAGCCCTCCAATCCGATCCGCTTGACGGGATTGTTGGTGATCAGGCGCATCTTGCTTACACCCAGCTCACGCAAAATGCTGGCTCCTACGCCGTAATCGCGCTCATCGGCGTCGAATCCGAGGTGCAGGTTGGCATCGACCGTGTCCATGCCGTGCTCTTGCAGTTCGTAGGCGCGGATTTTGTTCATCAATCCGATGCCACGCCCTTCCTGATTGAGGTAAACCACCACGCCTTTGCCTTCCTTGTCAATCATCTGCATGGCTTTGTGCAGCTGTACACCGCATTCGCAGCGCAGCGATCCGAAGATATCGCCGGTGGCGCAGGAGGAATGTACGCGTACCAGGATGGGTTCGTCCTTTTCCCATTGCCCCTTGAACAGGGCGATATGTTCCAGATTGTTGGATTTCTGACGGAAGGGGATGAGCTTGAAATCACCGAATTGCGTGGGCAGGTGCACGCACGAACCCTTTTCCACAATCGATTCTTCCTTGATCCGATAGGCGATGAGGTCGCGTATGGTGATGATTTTGATGCCGAATTTGCGCGACACCTCCTGCAGTTCGGGCATACGGGCCATGGTACCGTCCTCGTTCATGATTTCGATGAGGGCGGCTGCCGGATACAGACCGGAGAGGCGGGCCAGGTCGATGGCCGCTTCGGTGTGGCCGGCACGGCGGAGCACCCCTTTCACTTTTGCGTAAAGCGGGTTTATGTGGCCTGGACGGCCGAAGGTGGCCGGAGTGGAGTTCGGATCGGCCAATGCACGGATGGTGGCGGCACGGTCGGCGGCCGAAACCCCCGTGGTGCAGCCTTCCAGCTTGTCAACCGTGACGGTGAACGGTGTGCCGAGAATGGAGGTGTTGTTACTCACTTGACGGTCCAGCTCCAGTTCCTGACAGCGTTGCTCTGTGATCGGGGCGCAGAGGACACCGCGGCCGTTCTTGAGCATGAAGTTGACTATTTCCGGCGTGATGGTTTCGGCGGCGGTGATAAAATCGCCTTCGTTCTCGCGGTCTTCATCGTCCACTACGATGACAAACTTGCCTTCTTTGAAATCGGCCAAAGCCTCTTCGATGGTGTTCAGTGACGTCATATATGGTATTTTTTTTTATCAATCCTGAGCAGCAGGCTGCTTCGACGATGCAAAGATACGTTTTTTTCGCAAGCGTTTCAGCAGCGTGATGATCTTTTCAATGCCTTTCGGTGTGTTTTCGGTGGCGGCCATCCAGGTGAGCCATATGCCCAATGGGAACAACACGGCGGTGCTGAGCCACATGCCCGCCACTACCGGCCAAATGCCTTCGCGTGCCATTTTGTAGCCGGTGTTGTCAATGATGTAATATACAATAAACATCAGGATGGACATCACCAGCGGCATACCCATGCCGCCCTTTTTGATGATGGCTCCCAGCGGTGCGCCGATAAAGAGGAAGATGAAGCAGGCAACGGCCAATGTGAATTTGCGTTCGCGCTCAATGGCATTGCGGTTGCGTTCTCCGCGCAGCCAGCGCTGATCGGCCTCGCAGGTGGAGATCCGGCGTTGGTCGCTGCGCAGCCGGTCAATGACGTCCATGATGACGTTTTTCCGCTGTTTGGCGGTCAGCTGCCGGTACACGTCGGCCGAACTGGCGCCGGGTGTGGTCTGCCAGATTGAGTCGTCAACGGTGTGGTTCTGCAGGTAGCGTTCGCCGACCAACTCGTTGGTGGCCGCATCCAGGTTCTGCTGCATACTGATGTTGATCGAATCAACCACTTCCTGCAGCTGTTCGGCATTCTTGCTGACATACTGACGGGTCAGGTAGTTGGTGTTCTCGTTCTCGTTGAAGTTGGCGTCGTAGTCGATGATGATCTGCTTGTAGCCGAACTGCTCGCGCCGGTAGGGCTTGATGCCGTCCTTGCCGGACTCGTTTTCGGAACCGATGTTGCTGTCAAATGACTCACCGCTGTAGAGGTCGAGTACAAAGTGCATCTTGTCCGGGGTGGAGCGGATGACGCCGGAGTCGGCGCGCATAATCGACATTTTCTCAAAACCGCCTTCGTAATCGTAGATGATCACGTCGTACAGCCAGGTGCCCTGCTTGCGTGCCACATATAGGTTCCGACCGGGAATGCCGCCGTAGAAGGCACCTGCCGGAATTTCCACTTCGGGTGACTGGCGCCGGATGGAGAAGAGCAGGTTCCACATCTTGACCTGGTCCTGCGGAAGTGTGTGATTGGCGAAGTAGAAACTGCCGATGGATAGGACTCCGACGAGCAGGATGAGGGTTTTCATGATGCGGAACAGAGAAATGCCGGCCGCCTTCATGGAGAGCAGTTCCAATTTTTCGGCAAAATTGCCGAAGGTCATGAGCGAACCCACCAGAATGGCCAGTGGCAGGGCGGTAGGTACCAGGGTGAGGGCCACATAGTACATGAAACGCAGGATCACGATGGCGTCCAATCCCTTCCCGATCAGGTCATCCATATAGCGGACTGCGAATTGGATGAGCAGCACGAATACGGCCCCGAAAAAGGTGACGAAGAAGGTGGAAAGAAAGCCGCTGAGCACATAACGGTGGATGTGCTTGAAAGTGAGGATGGCGCGCAGCCGGTTCCAAGTGTATCGTGCGGAGGTGTGCCCGTTCGGTTCCATAAATCGTGCGTTAGGATTGGGCCAGTTGGGTGCTTTGGAATGCGCCGGGCAACAGTTCTTCGGCGTTTTCGCATACCAGGGTGGCGGTCTTCCCTGCCATCAGGATACGCACGGGCGTTCCGAAGCGGCGTTGCATTTCGAGCAGTACCTGGCGGCATTCTCCGCAAGGGGTGACCGGCTCGGACACCCAACCGTCCCGGTCGGTGGCGGTGACGGCGAGCGTTGCGGGGGCGGCGTTGCTGTGCGTTACGGCGTAGAGCAATGCGACACGCTCGGCGCAGACGCAGGCGGGGAAGGCGATGTTCTCCTGGTTGGAACCGGTGAACACCTGACCGTCGGTCATTCGCACAGCTGCACCCACATGAAACTTCGAATAAGGGGCATAGGAGGTTTCGGTGGCTTGCAATGCCTTTTGTATCAGTTCTTTGTCGGCTTCGTTGAGCTGTTGGTTCTCGTATTGGGTCATGCTTGCTCGAATTTTACGGCAAACTTACGGAATTCTGCTAAAATTGGCAAACAACCAGGCTTAAATATGCTAAATTGTCGTATCTTTGTCCAACCAAAGGATTCGGAATGAAAAAGACGCTTCTGACAATCGCCGCCTGTGTGCTTGCAGGCGCCGCCGTACAACCGGCCCGGGCGGAGGCTGCATCGCAGTATGCCGCATATATTGACCGCTACAAGGATATCGCCATGCGCGACATGAACGATTTCGGCATTCCGGCCAGTATCACGCTGGCGCAGGGCATTCTGGAGTCGGGAGGCGGTCAGTCGGAGTTGGCCGTGCGGGCGAACAACCATTTCGGTATCAAATGCCATTCCGACTGGCAGGGAGCTGTGATGTATCACGACGACGACCGCAGTCAGGAGTGCTTCCGCAAATACGACACTCCCGAGGAATCGTTCAACGATCATGCCCTGTTCTTGAAGTCCAAGGCGCGCTATTCCTTCCTGTTCGAGTTGGATAAACTGGATTACAAAGCGTGGGCCAGGGGGTTGAAACAGGCGGGTTATGCCACCGATCCGACCTATGCCTCCCGTCTGACGGATCTGATTGAGAATCACCGCTTGGCGCAGTATGATACGCTGGCCCTGCGGCAGCCGCTCGCTCCCAAAGCGGTACCGGAGAGGAATGAAACCGGTCTCAAACACGTTACGGCCGGTCCGTACGACACCTATTATGTATTGGGCAAGCGCTACCACATTCCCTTCAACCTGATTTACCGCTACAACGATGTTGTGAAGGGTAGCCGCGAACCCAAGCCGGGCGATGTGGTCTATCTGCAGAAGAAACGTAAAAAAGTGCTGGACAGCCAGCCGGCCGTCCATGTGGTGGCTCGGGGCGAATCCATGCACGCCATCGCACAGCGTTACGGTATCCAGGTACACTGGCTCTACAACCTCAACAACATGCCCTATACGGCGGTTCCGTCCGTGGGGCAGACGCTTAAACTGCGATGATGGTGCAAAAAAAAGAGGCTGACACGGTGTCAACCTCTTTTTTTGTGGAGCTGGAGGGGATTGAACCCTCGTCCAAACAGGGAAACGAGATGCTTTCTACATGCTTATTCCGGACTTCATTTTCGTGACGTGGCAAGACCCGAACCACCAACCGCGTCCTTATCTTCTGTTGTTTAACCCGTCCTGCGAAGCCAAGGCGGGCGAGTCCCGATTTATCTGCACCTCCGTTTCAAAATGCCTCAGGACGCGGGCTTTTGGGAGATGTCCCGTTCCAGCACCTTGTGCCGGAATCAAGCTAACCTACTGTACTTCGGTTATGCAGCGAGAGCAAAGTTATATTCGCCAGTTATTGTTTGAGGATCGTGATTTTAGAGCCCGTCCACAGCGCTCTGCATGCTTACATGTCGGTTCTGCCCGCTGTCAAAGCCAGTCAGCCCCTTTCATGGGGCAAAGATACGTAAATATTCGCCGAAAGGCACCGGCTTGCCTTCCTTTTTTTCATAAAATGTGGGAAAAAGTATGTATCTTTGCGCTCATTATAGCATAAAATCATTCAGCGACATGAAAAAGAATCTCGAAACGCTTTGTATCCACGGAGGTTGGAAGCCTGGAAAGGGCGAACCCCAACAGATGCCGATCTATCAGACGACAACCTTTAAATATGATACAACCGACCAGATGGCCCGTTTGTTCGATTTGCAGGACAGCGGCTATTTTTATACCCGTCTGGCGAATCCCACCAACGACTATGTAGCCAAGAAGATCGCTGCTTTGGAAGGCGGTGTCGGCGCTGTGCTCACTTCGAGCGGGCAGGCGGCCAGCTTCTACGCTATTTTCAATATCTGTGGTTCCGGCGACCATTTCATCGCCTCCAACACCATTTACGGCGGCACGTTCAATCTGTTTGCCGTTACCATGAAGAAACTCGGCATCGAGTGCACCTTTGTGGATCCCGACTGGGATGATGCCCGGATTGAGGCGGCTTTCCGTCCCAATACCAAATGTTTCTTCGGAGAAACAATATCGAACCCCGGTGTCAAGGTGTTCGATATCGAGCGTTTCGCCAATATGGCGCACAAGCATGGTGTACCCCTGATTGTGGATAACACGTTTCCCACGCCCATCAACTGTCGTCCGTTCGAATGGGGCTGCGATATTGTAACGCATGCCACCACCAAATACATGGATGGTCACTCCGCGCAGGTCGGCGGTGCAGTGGTGGATTCCGGTAATTTCGACTGGGAGGCCCACCGCGACAAGTTCCCCGGCCTGACAACCCCCGATGACAGCTATCACGGTCTGACCTACACGAAGTCGTTCGGCAAAATGGCCTACTGCACCAAGCTGGTAGCCCAGTTGATGCGTGACTTGGGCAGCATCCCCGCTCCGATGAACTCCTACATCCTGAATATCGGTCTCGAAACCTTGTCATTGCGTATGCGCCAGCATTGCGCCAATGCACAAAAGGTGGCCGAATTCCTTTCCAAATCACCCAAGGTGGCCTGGATCAACTATTGCGGTCTGCCTACCGACAAATATTACGAGCTCGGTCAGAAGTACCTGCCCAACGGTTCGTGCGGTGTAATCGCCTTCGGTCTCAAAGGGACGCGTGAGGACGCCATCCGCTTTATGGACAGCTTCGAATTCATCTCCATTGCCACGCATGTGGCCGATGCCCGTTCGTGTGTGCTCCATCCGGCCAGCCATACGCACCGTCAGTTGTCGGACGAGCAGCTTCGCGCCGCCGGTATCGCTCCCGATTTGATTCGTCTGTCGGTGGGTATTGAGAATGTTGATGACATCATTGCCGATCTGGAGCAGGCCATGGCCAAGATGTAGTCCGTAATAACCGCTAAAAAAAAGCGTGGACCGAGGTCCACGCTTTTTTTTGTTGTCCGACCGGGTTATTTGGCCACCGCTACGGAGCGGACTTCGCGGATAACGGTGATTTTCACCTGGCCCGGGTAGGTCATCTCGTCCTGGATTTTCTTGGCGATCTCACCGGACAGACGTTCGGTCTCTGCATCCGAAATCTTGTCGGCACCGACAATGACACGCAGTTCGCGGCCTGCCTGGATGGCGTAGGTCTTCTGTACGCCGGGGTAACTCATGGCCAGGCTCTCCAAGTCGTTGAGACGCTTGATATATGCCTCGATGATTTCGCGGCGTGCACCCGGGCGTGCGCCCGAAATGGCGTCGCAGGCTTGGATGATGGGTGCGATGGTGGTCTGCATCTCCACCTCGTCGTGGTGGGCGCCGATGGCGTTGCAGATGTCCGGTTTCTCACCGCAGCGTTGGGCGATCTTCATGCCCAGCAGTGCGTGCGGCAGTTCCTGGTCTTCGTCGGCCACTTTGCCGATGTCGTGCAGCAGACCGGCACGGCGTGCTTTCTTGGGATTCAATCCCAGTTCGGAAGCCATGACGGCGCAGAGGTTAGCGGTTTCGCGGGCGTGCTGCAGCAGGTTCTGACCGTACGACGAACGGTATTTCATTTTGCCGATCAGGCGGATCAGTTCGGGGTGCAGGCCGTGAATACCCAGGTCGATGGTGGTGCGCTTGCCGATTTCGACAATTTCCTCCTCAATCTGTTTGGTTACCTTTGCTACGATTTCCTCAATGCGGGCCGGGTGGATACGTCCGTCCTGTACCAGTTGGTGCAGCGAGAGGCGGGCGATTTCGCGGCGCACAGGGTCGAAGGCCGAAAGGACGATAGCCTCCGGCGTGTCGTCCACGACGATTTCCACGCCGGTGGCGGCCTCCAGTGCCCGGATGTTGCGTCCCTCGCGTCCGATGATACGTCCCTTCATCTCATCGTTTTCGATGTGGAATACGGTTACGGCATTTTCGATGGCCGTTTCACTGGCCACACGCTGGATGGACTGGATGATGATCTTTTTGGCCTCCTTGTTGGCGTTCATGCGGGCCTCTTCCATGATTTCATTCGTGTAGGCCATGGCGGCGGTCTGCGCCTCGGCTTTCAGCGAGTCGATCATGCTTTGCTTGGCCTCTTCGGCCGAAAGTCCGGAAACGGCTTCCAACTTCTCAATGGCCTGATGGTGCAGACGGTCCAACTCCTGGTCTTTCTTCTCGGCAATCTCCAACTGGCTTTCATAGCTTTGACGGAGCAGTTCCACTTCCTGTTCTTTTTTCAGAATACCGCTTTCCTGGCTTTGCAGTTGTTTTTCTTTCTGCAGCAGTTTGGACTCAACCGATTGCAACTTGGCATTGCGGGCGTTGGATTGTTTTTCGAACTCGTTTTTCAGTTGGAGGTATTTTTCCTTCACCTCCACCAGTTTGGCTTTCTTGATGGCTTCGCCTTCGGCTTTGGCCGTCGAAATGATGTTGTTCGCCTTACCCCGTTGTATGAGCAGCAGGATGCCTGCGGTCAGTCCGGCTCCCACCAGAAAGGCGACAATCAAGCAAATAATAATTATTGTCATAAAACAATACGGATTAAAAATAAACAATGCGATTTTCTGCCCAATGGGTGGAAGGGAAAAACGGTGGAGGGAATATGCGGGATGCCTGGTAGATGTGCGGAGCGGCCTTATCCCAGCTGCTCGTTGATTTCGGCGAGTGCGCGCTCTCCTTTGAGCGCGTCGATGGCAAACTCCAATGCCGTAATGAGCAACATGGCGCTTTCGGATCCGGCGGCTGCCGGATATTTGGCCTGGTAGGCGGTCAGTCGTTGCTCCAATTCTTTGGCGGCTTTGCGTACAATCTCCTCGTCGTCCCGTTCGATGGTCAGGCTGATTGCCTTGCCCTGTACGGTGATGTTGATGCTCAAAGGATCGTTCATGTCGCCGTTCACTCGCTAAGCTGCTGTATGCAGCGGTCTATTTCATCTATCATCAATGCTATCTGCTTTTTGGCTTTGGTTACATCGCCTTTTTGCAGGGCGACCATGCCGCCGGCCTGCAGCAGATGCTTGTATTGCATTTCCAATTCCACGCGTTTGGCCCTGTCTTCGTCCAATTGCCGGTTCAGCTGTGCGATAACCCCGTTGAGCCGGTCGATCTCGTTCCGCTGGTCTCCGATCGTTGCTTTCAGTGCTTCAATCTTCTGTGCAATTGTCGATTTCTCAGCCATTTTCGTAAAATCATACAAAGTTAAGCATTTATATGAAAAAATAAAACAATTCGGGCATAAAAAAGGAGGTCAACAAAAGTTGACCTCCTTAAAACTATGGTGAAGCGGTTTTCAGCTTCTTTTGTCTTTGATGCGGGCCTTCTTGCCGGTCAAGTCGCGCAGGTAGTAAAGTTTGGCGCGGCGTACTTTGCCGATCTTGTTCACCTCAATCTTCTCGATGAAGGGGGAATCGAAGGGGAAGATGCGTTCCACACCGATGCCTTCGGCAATCTTGCGGACGGTGAAGCGCTTCTTGTCGCCCTGTCCGGTGATGCGGATCACTACGCCGCGGTACTGTTGGATACGCTCTTTGTTACCTTCTACAATCTTGTAGGAAATTGTAACGGTGTCGCCGCTCTTGAAAGCGGGCATTTCTTTGCCACTTTTGAATGCGGCTTCTGCAACTTTGATCAAGTCCATGGTAAACTGTATGTATATTGTTTGACATCGCGCAATGTAACGGACCGCTGTTGTTCCGACAGAGATTGCGTCAAAAACGGTGCAAAGGTACTCATTTTAAGTAAAAGAACAAGTACTTTCCGCAAATTTTTTAAAAAATCGTCAGGCGGGGGAAGTTCCGCTCATGCGTCCCAGCTGTTTGCGGATCTCGTCCAGCTCCGCACGAAGGCGGGTGAGTGTTTGGATGACATCGATGGTTCCGGTGTTCCGCAGCTGGTCGGCCTCGATGTATTCGCGTACACCTTCGAGGGTCATCTTTTTAACTTTCAACAGGTAATGCACCATCCGTACTTTGTCGGCCTCGTCCTTGCTGTAGAAACGGCGGCCGGAACTGCGGCGGACAGTTCGCGGGCGCAGTGTGGAGAAACGGCTTTCCCAGAAACGGATGGTGGAGGTCGGTACGCCCAACTCCGCGGCAAGCTCTCCGATTTGATAATACAACTTTTCAGCCATCAGTCGAAGGTTTTGGCGTTGTTGGATGAAACCAGTACCATTTCGTCGTATTCCTCGGGGGTCAGATCCAGAAAGTAGTAGTTCTGGGGGTTCTGGGGCTCCCCTTTGTAGCGTACTTCGTAGTGCAGGTGCGGGCCGGTGGATTTGCCGGTACTGCCCACATAGGCGATGACATCGCCGCGGACCACACGATCGCCCTTTTTCAGACCTTTGACAAATTTACTGCAGTGGCCGTAAACGGTGGTGTAGCCGTAGCCGTGGTTGACAAAGATGCAGTTGCCGTAGCCCTGCCGCCAGCCGATGCTTTCGATGGTGCCGTTGCCGGTAACGAAGATTTCGGTGCCGGTGGGGGCCGAAAAGTCCATGCCGTGGTGGAAACGCACGGTCTTGTAGATCGGGTCGATACGGCGGCCGTAGCCGGAGGCGGTCCGTTTGAGGTCCTTGTTGAGTACGGGCATGATGGCTGGCATGTGGACGAGTTTGTCCTCTTCCTGCTGGGCCAGTTGGACGAGTTCGTCGAACGAGCGCGACTGCGTGTAGAGCATGTGGGCCAGCTGGTCCATTTTACGGGAGGTTTCCTGTACAATCTGCTGGGCGCGCATGTTGTCCCAGCGCGAATAGCGGCCGGCCGCGCCGTAGTTGCCCACCCTGTTGGCGTGGGGGATGGAGTCGGCTTCAAGCATAACGCGGTAGAAGTTGTTGTCGCGCTCCTCAATGGCTTTCATAATATCGAGCGCCTCGTCCATGCGGTGCGAAAGCAGTTCGTACTGGGCTTCGACGGCCGCATTTTCCGAAAGGAGTTTTTTCTCGTTGGGCGACTGGAAATTGTAGATATACAGGAGGAAAAAACCGAATCCGGCGGCTACCGACATCAGTACGAATCCGAAGATGTTCCGCAGGTAATACCATACGGAAAACCGGACACGCTCGTATTTGAGCGTCTTTTTGTTGAACTGATAGTGCGGTGACGACATGACGGTTTGTACTTTCAGCGCGCAAATATACAAAACCTTGATGAGCCGTACAAAAATTTTTCGGCAACTCTTTTTCCTTACAAAAGCCTTTTCTTTAGCGAAAAAATCCATTACCTTTGTCCGTCTTTTGCAAATGATGACACAACCGATATGATGACCTCTAAAGAAATCCGTCAGTCTTTTTTAGACTTTTTCGCCTCAAAAGGGCACAAAATCGTGCCTTCGGCTCCCATGGTAATCAAGGATGACCCGACGCTGATGTTCACCAACGCGGGCATGAACCAGTTCAAAAACATCATTCTGGGCAATGACCCGATCCAATATCCGCGCGTGGCTGATTCGCAGAAATGCCTGCGGGTGAGCGGCAAACACAACGATCTGGAGGAGGTGGGGCATGACACTTACCACCATACCATGTTCGAGATGCTGGGCAACTGGAGTTTCGGCGACTACTTCAAGGTGGAAGCCATTGCCTGGGCTTGGGAATACCTGACCGAGGTGCTTAAGCTTGACAAGGACCGTTTATACGCCACGGTGTTCGAGGGCGCTCCCGCCGAAGGCCTTGGCCGCGACGAGGAGGCTGCCGCCATCTGGGCCAAGTACATCGATCCGTCGCGCATCATCAACGGCAACAAGCACGACAATTTCTGGGACAAGGGCGATACGGGTCCCTGCGGTCCCTGCTCCGAGATCCACATTGACCTGCGCCCCGACAGCGAGCGCGCCAAGGTCGATGGGAAGACTTTGGTCAACAGCGACAACCCCCAGGTGATTGAAATCTGGAACAATGTGTTCATGCAGTTCAACCGCAAGGCTGACGGCAGCCTGGAACCGCTGCCCAAGAAGGTGATCGATACCGGTATGGGTTTTGAGCGTCTCTGTGTGGCGGTACAGGGCAAGACTTCGAACTACGACACGGATGTTTTCCAACCCCTGTTGGCGGCGGTGGGCAGCATCTGCTCCTGCTCTTATGGCAAAGACAAACAGGTCGATGTCGCCATGCGTGTGGTGGCCGACCATATCCGCACCATTTCGTTCGCCATTACCGACGGGCAGCTGCCTTCCAATGCCAAGGCCGGCTATGTGATCCGTCGGATCTTGCGCCGTGCCGTACGCTACGGCTATACCTTTATGAATCAGCGCGAGGCGTTTATGTACAAGTTGGTACCGGCTTTGATTGACAATATGGGGGAAGCCTATCCCGAACTCAAACAACAGCAAACGCTGATAGAAAAGGTGATCAAGGAGGAGGAGGACGCCTTTTTGCGTACGCTCGAAACGGGTATCCGCCTGCTGGACCGGGTGATGGGAGAGGCGAAGAAGGCAGGCGCCTCCGAAATCAGCGGTGTCGATGCCTTTACGCTTTATGATACCTATGGATTCCCATTGGACCTGACGGAGTTGATCCTCAAGGAGAACAACCTCACACTCAATCATGCGGAATTCCAGACGGAGATGCAGAAACAGAAAGACCGCGCGCGCAATGCCGCTGCTGTGGATACCGGCGACTGGGTGACGCTGCGCGAAGGCGAGACCGTCTTTGTCGGTTACGACCAGTCTGCGTGTGACACGGAGATTCTGCGTTACCGCCAGATGAAGCAGAAAAATAAGACTTATTATCAAGTCGTGTTGTCGGCTACGCCCTTCTATGCTGAAATGGGTGGCCAGGTCGGCGATGCCGGTTGGTTGACCGGTGCCGACGGAGAAAAGGTCCAGGTGGAGGACACCAAGCGTGAGAACAATCTGGCCGTGCATATTCTGAGCAAGATGCCGGCGGATCCCGCACAGGGCTTTACAGCCGAAATCGACACCCGCCGTCGTGCGGCATCGGAGGCCAACCACTCGGCCACCCACCTGCTGCAGGCCGCTTTGCGTGAAGTGCTGGGTACGCATGTGGAGCAAAAGGGCTCGTTTGTTTCGCCCGACTGCCTGCGTTTCGATTTTTCGCATTTCCAGAAGGTTACACCCGAGGAGATCCGCAAGGTGGAGCGTCTGGTCAATGCCGCCGTCCGTGCCAATACGCCGCTCAACGAATTCCGCAACCTGCCGATTGCCGAAGCCAAGGCCATGGGTGCCATGGCGCTCTTCGGCGAAAAATACGGCGACAAGGTGCGTGTCATCAAGTTCGGCGATTCGGTGGAGCTCTGCGGTGGTACGCACGTGTCGGCGACCGGTAAGATCGGATTCTTCAAAATCGTGTCGGAAAGTTCGATTGCGGCCGGTGTACGCCGTATTGAGGCAGTGACGGCCGAACAGGCGGAACTGCTGGTGGAGGGTATGCAGGATATGCAGGCAAGCATCAAAGAGATTTTCAACAACGCTCCCGATATCATGGCTTCGACCAAAAAGATGATGGATGACAACGCCGCTTTGCGCAAACGCATTGAGGTGTTCTCGCAGCAACGGGCTGTGGTGGTGCGTGACAATCTGCTCAGCCGGGCTGAAACGGTGGGGGATGTCAAGTTGATCCGGCTTACGCTCAATGAGAATCCTGACATTATGAAAAGCGTGGTACCTTTCTTTAAGGATAAGTTCGCCGATGTCAAGTTTGCGATGATTATCGGTACGGTCTATGAGGAAAAACCTTCGTTGCTGGTCTTCCTGTCGCAACCCATGGTGGATGCCGGTTTCCATGCGGGTAAGATGATCCGCGAGGCGGCGCAGCTGATCCAGGGCGGCGGCGGTGGCCAGGCCTTTATGGCTACGGCCGGCGGCAAGGATGTCAACGGGGTCGCCGCTGCGGTTGACAAACTGGTCTCGCTGATTGGATAAGGGAGTTTTTCGGACGTATGGATGTCTGTATAGAGCCTTCCTGGCGGCAGTTGCTCTCCGATGAGTTTGAAAAGCCGTATTTTCAGCGGCTGGTGCAGTTCGTGCGGAATGAGTACGGTACGCAAACCTGTTATCCACCGGGGCCCTTGATTTTCAATGCCTTTAATTCGTGTCCGGTGGACCGCGTCAAAGTGGTCATTATCGGGCAGGATCCTTATCATGAACCCGGACAGGCGCATGGTCTGTGCTTCTCGGTGCAGGACGGTGTGGATCTGCCGCCGTCGCTGCGGAATATCTACACGGAAATCCGGCAGGAGTTCGGCTCGGTGCACGACACGTCGGGCAATCTGCAGCGCTGGGCCGACCAGGGGGTGCTGCTTCTCAACGCTACGTTGACGGTCCGGGCGCACCAGGCGGCGTCGCACCAGGGGCAGGGCTGGGAAACTTTTACCGATGCGGTCATTGCCCGTCTGGCGGCCGGCCGCAGCCATCTGGTTTATCTGCTTTGGGGCTCTTATGCGCAACGCAAGGCGGCGGTGATCGATCCTTCGCAGAATCTCATTCTCCGCTCGGCGCACCCGTCCCCTTTGTCCGCCTATCGCGGCTTCTTCGGCAACGGCCATTTCAAAAAAGCCAACGACTATTTGGTACAACAGGGTCTCGATCCGATTGCGTGGTGAGGCAGTAGATATGTTTCAGCCAATATGCGTATATGGGGTCCTGAAACTCGTCAATACAGACAACCAACTACATAAAATGTAACTACAATTTTTGTAGCATTGTTATGGCGGGTGGATGGTTCTGGGGGAAATCAGGAGGTGCTGCTTTCGGATATGAGCGGAAAGGTCTTGGAGAAACACTTGCTCCAGGCCGGCCGCAACCGAATGGATGTCAGCCGTTTGCCGCAAGGTCAGTATCTGCTCCGCGGTCAGTTCGAATCCTGCCGTTTCACCAAGAAGTAGCGGCTTGCGGGTGGATGTGGGTTAGTCTTTTTCGAATACGAAATCCAGGTATGCCCAGTTGGCGCCGCTGTTGTACTTGAAGGTCAGCAGGTTCAGC
>JAGDAS010000060.1 GCA_017959385.1 Paludibacteraceae bacterium | reverse complement strand
TGCAGCGCGTAGTCGATGGCGATGCCCAGAATGACCGAGCCGGCGCCAACTGCGATCATGGACACGGTGTGCCCGCTGATACCCAATAGCGCCATGGCAAACAATCCGCCGAATCCGACCGAGCTGACAATGACCAGCAACGCTTTGAAATGATGGAAGAACGACCAGAGCAGCAGGAGCATGAGTAGCAGCGAGAGCCCGAGGGCAATCAGGCTGTCCGTCTTGATGCGTGCGGCATTGGTTTCGGCCACTTCGGCCGCCGAGAACCATTGGATGTCATAATCGCCGCCGTAGGCATCCAGCGTATTGTCCACCGCCTTGTGCAACTGCGCGGCGAAGTCCGCTCCGCTCCCGGTCCGGGAATCGGAAAGCGTGGTGCCGGCGATCAGCCATTGCGTGGTGGCCCGGTCGGAGAACAGATAGCCGTTGTACGTCTCGTACCGGGACTGTGCGCTGTAACGCTGCAAATCCTGAAAGGCTGCGGCCGAAAAGTGCAGCGGGTCGTTGAGCAGTACGTTCCGCACCAGCATCCCCTCGGCCGACAGCAGGCGTTTTCGGTCGTCCGCCACACTCTTGCGCATATATTCCGCCGAGGTCAGCGAATCCAGACGGTCGTAATCCTTTTCCGTTAGGAAATACGGCAAATGACTACTCACAAAACCGGATACTTCGGCCATGGTGGCGGCATCGATCTGGAAGAACAGGTCGTTGATCCAGGTGCCGCAGCAGGTATCCAGGTTTTCCACCAGCATCTCCATGGCCTCGATGCTGCGTTCGGGATCGACTGCGGCGGTGTCGCGGGCGGTCAGCATGAAGATGATGCGTCCCGACTCCTGACCGCGGGCCAACAGCCGGCGGATCTCCTTCGAACGTTCGTCGGCCGGCAGGAAGTCGCTGATGTCTTCCGAGGTTTTGAGCTGCCAGGCACCCGCCAGCAGGCACAACACCAATCCGGTCAGCAGCCCGATGCACAGGCGGCGGCGTTTTTCCAGACAGTCGTATAGGGTCAGCAGCAGTCGTTTCATTTTCCGATCCGGTGTATAAGCCGCGCCGGCAGTCCGTAGAGGAGGGCCAGCAGGGTCAATAGCGTATTGAGTACACTGATGCGTGCAAAATCGGTGAAGGGGCGGAAGTGCGAAACCCGTTCCTCCGCAGGGGGGTAGTAAACATGCACAGGTAGCGACTGCTCGTCCCAGCCGCGCCAGGCCAGTCGTACCAACAGCTCCAGTTCGCCTTCGTAGCGGCGTCCCAGCACCCGTATGCCTTGTACGGCACGCAGCGGATAGAGACGCAGACCGCATTGGGTATCCTGGAGCGGGATAGCTGTCTGCACATGGAACCAAAAGTTGGAGAAGCGGTTGGCAAAGGCACTGCCGGCCTTTTGCCCC
The DNA here is from genome assembly GCA_017959385.1 of Paludibacteraceae bacterium. GTDB lineage: Bacteria > Bacteroidota > Bacteroidia > Bacteroidales > Paludibacteraceae > Enterocola. Next base: position 31,045 of record JAGDAS010000060.1, on the reverse strand, counting down.
TTTTTATCCTCCTGGATGCGCGCCCCCACCACGACCGTGTCCGGATGGGCGGTTGCGAATGCGGCCAACGCCGGCAGGTCCTGCACCAAGTGCTGTCCGTCGGCATCCATGGTGACGGCATGGGTGTATCCGACTTCGTAGGCGGCTTTGAAACCCTGTTCCAACGCATAGGCCTTGCCGCGGTTGGGTTGGTAGCGGATCACATGCACCCGGTCCTGCCGGGACGCAAGCAGCCGGCCGGTTCCGTCCGTGCTCCCGTCATCAATAACCCACAGCGGCCATCCGGCCTGCAGTACGTCCTGTATGACCTGTCCCAATGTGCCCTGATTGTTGTAGGTGGGGATCAGCACACAAACCCGTATGTTGTTCAGTGCTTCAGCCATAGGTGTATTCCATTTTGCAACAACACTGCTCCTGCCGGAAAAACGCTACTTTCCACCATCCGTTGTTCCGTTGTCCGTTGATTTGCAGTTCCTCCCCCGGGCGCACCATTTGCAGGAATTTGACGCTGCGCAGATCGAGGACCGTGCCGTCGCCCGGAGTCAGTTCGGCGGCGGTCTGCACCAACGCCGCTCCCGGTACGACGGGATATTCCGGGAAATGAGCCTGCAGAATCCAATGGTCCGAAGCCAGAACGATGCCGGCTTCGAAACGGTCATTTTCCGTAAGGTACCGTTTGATATGGTATAAGGTGTCCTTCAGCATGGTTCAATAGCATTTTAAATTACGGAGCCGGATGTGGGTGCTGTCACCGGATGTTTCTTCCACCAGCACCTCGATGACATCTCCCCGTGTGTTGATTTTCAGTAAGATATGCCGGATATACGGTTTCAGGCGCCGTTCTTTGGGAATCAATTGCAGCCAGGTGGCGTTCTGATGGAGGGTGCAATCCTGCGCAAAACTCTTGTTGAGGCTGACCGTGTCGCCCTTCAGGGTCGCTTGTACCACCGAGGTGATCAGGCGGGAGGCCGTGGCGCTCTGCTCCATACCTTCGTAGTTCCAGCGGACCGTATGCGGAGCCTTGAAGCTGAGGTGCCCCTGTTGAACGTCGGGCCGGTCAAGCACAGCGACTGTCCGGGTTTGCACAAAGTCGGCCTCCAGTTCGTGGATTTGCCGTGAGCGCAGCAGCAGCTGCTGCCATCCCTTCCGGCAAGCGGTGTCACCCGCCGTGGCATACGTCACGACGGCCAGCAACCCGAGTATCATGCACCAACGCTTCATTTGACCACCAGATAAACGCCCGCCATAATAACCAATACACCGATCCAGCGGGTGAGCGGAACGGCTTCGTGAAAGAACAGCCAGGCCACCACCAGCCCGATGATATAGCTGACCGACAGCAGCGGGTAGGCCAGCGAGAACTCGTAGTGTTTGAGCACATGCATCCAGGTGGCCATGCAGGCTAAGGCGCATACGCCGCTGAGTGCGAACTGCCAAGTGGTGAGTGCGGTGGCGAACCAACTCCACGACCAATGGAAGGCTCCGAATTTCTGTACGGAGACTTTCAGCAGCGACTGGGCGGCCACCAATAGTACGCTCTGTGTCAGGATAAGGGTTAGTAATCGCAACATTTCGAAAGCAGTATGAGTGAATAATCCGTCCCGTCAAAGCAGTTCGCCACCAGCCAGTGCCGGGGTGCCGGTTGCCGGTCTTCTCCGCCACGACGCAGACAGGCGGGCAGCAGGTCGTGTCTCAGACAGGCTTGCGCCACATAGCATCCGAGTGCGCCGGCGCTGAAACTTTCGCCGAACAAATGTTTGTAGGTCAATAGCTCACATTGGGGAAGCGCATGGGTAAGCGGGTCGTATGCCCGGTCCGTGCCGCTTCCGTTGGCACCGGTCAGCAGGGCGTCCACTTGCGTTCGTTGCAGGCCGGCTTCCTCCAGCAACGCATCAAGTGCCTGTAGCAGTTGCTCCGGTGCAGGCCGGTAGAGGACGTCCACTCCCTGCAGCAGGACGGGGCCTTCCGCAGCGGTCTGCAGCATACATGAAACCGAAGCCTCTGTGGTCGGACAGGTCATCCGGCCGTCCGCATAGCCCGATGCCTGCAGCATGGGGTAGTAGTCGTCGGTCAGTTCGTCGTGGGCGCTGACCAGCGCATTGTGAACGCGGCCCAGCTGCAACAGGTCCCAGGCGTTCATCAGGGCACATTCAAAACTGGTTCCGCCGTGGGCGTAGGTGCTGTTGTAGCCGTGGCTGCCCGTCTGAATGCCGGTAAGTGATCCGATGGTGTTGTGTGTGGACTGCATGAAACAGGTGGGTTTGAGCATTTGCTCACCGCCTTGGCAGAGATCGTTGAGGAAGGTCAGCGTGTTTTGCACGCAACCGTGTCCGGTGCCTGTCAGGATGGCTTCCGGCCGGGCAATGCCCGTTTGCCGCAGGACTGTCTGCGCCGTGGCTGTGGCGCGCTTGAGCAGTTTGCCCATGCGTCGGGCCTCCAGCGGTTTGACAAAGGGGGTGTAGTCCGGCTCCCGGGCATAAGCCGCACCGCCCTGCGGTACGACAGGATGCTGCATCCAGGATTCGCTGAGCGGTTCCTGAATGGAGATGGCGCTGGCCGCTGTGATGTAAACCGGTTGTTTCATACGGGTTGGTTCGAAAGAAGTAGCGAGGTGTCGTTCCCGCCAAAGGCGAAAGCGTTGCACAGAACATGTCGGACGGGACGCTTCGGTTGTTGGTCTTGAACCGGCAGCAATCCTCCCTCCATGGGTTCGCTGAAATGCAGGTTTTGAGGCAGAAACTGCTCTTGCAGCGCCAGCAGGCAGATGACGGCTTCGATGCCCCCCGAGGCACTGGTTGTATGGCCGGTGAACGCCTTGGTCGAGGATATGGGCGGGTAGTTTCCACCAAACAGGCGGAGCACCGCACGGCTTTCGGATGCGTCGTTGTTGGGGGTGCCGGTACCGTGTGCGTTGATGTAATCAATGTCGGCGGGGGTCAGTCCGGCCATCTCCAGTGCCTGCCGCATAGCAAGGAAGGCACCTTCGCCTTCCGGCGACGAGGCGGTTTGGTGGAAGGCGTCACATGCGTTGCCGTAACCGTTGAGCCAGCCCAGTACGGCGGCTTTGCGCCGCCGGGCGGAGACTTCGCTTTCCAGTACCAGGAATCCGGCACCCTCGCCCAGGTTCAGTCCGGCGCGGCCGGCATCGAACGGCCGACAGGGACGGCGGTCCAGAATCATCAGCGAGTTGAATCCGTTGAGGTGGAATTTGCTCAGGCATTCGCTGCCGCCAGCGATGCAGATATCCGTCCGTCCGGACTGGATCATCTCCGCTGCGCGCAGTATGGCGTTGGCGGCCGACGAACAGGCGGTTGACAGCGTGGCGGTATGCCGGAACCCGCCGAAGAAGGCGGCCATGGCATCGGTGGTGGCGCCACAGTGGTGCGTGCGGATGCTGATGGTTGTACCCGGGTGTTTCAGCGCTTCGGCATAGTGTTGCTCGGTTTCCTCCATGCCTCCGACGGTGGTGCCGGAGAGCAGGCTGACCGTGCGGGTATCGGTGATACCGGCCTGTTGCAGTGCCTCCTGTATGGCCAGGATGCCCAGCAGGGTAGTCCGGTTGCCGTCCTGCATGCCCAGCCGACGGCGCAGCGAGGGCGTGTCGGCCTTCACTTCGCCACTGGGAAACTCATCCGCGTGCGTAGTTTCGAGGTAGCGGATGGGCGCAATGCCGCTCCGGCCCTGGCGGAGCGCCTGCAGCGTCTCCTCTTTGCCAAAGCCGATGGCCGATACAATGCCGGCGCCGGTAATGCAGACGGTTGTTCCCTTCATCTTATTTTTTGCGGTTGCGGGTGATGTAATCCGCCAATACGTTGACAGACTGGAAGACAGCTTTCCCGTCTTCCGGTTTCTCCAATTTGATGCCGTAGTTCTTCTCCAGCAGCACAATCAGCTCCAGCGCATCAATGGAGTCCAGTCCCAGTCCTTCGCCGAAGAGCGGCTCGGCGTCGTTGATATCGTCGGGTTGCATGCCGTCCAGGTTCAAAACACGAATAATCTCAGCTTTCAATTCTTGCTTAAAGGTGTCCATATCGATAGAGTTGTAGTAGGTTTTTTTCATTCCAGTTTTCTTCCGTCTCCGCATCCACCAGGCATAGGAGCAGGTCGTCGCTTTGCCCCGGAGCGCATTCCACCCAGCCGGTAAGCAGGCTGCGGGTGCCGGGATCCTGTAGGGCCTGGCGGGAGGTTTCGACCAAGATGCCGGCATCGAAATCAGGCAGCAGGTAGCAGGAGGTCTCGCCCCGGTAGCCGTTGCGGATGGCAATCTCACCGGTGACGATGTTGGGCAGCGTATAGACAAACAGGGCAGGCGACGGGAAATAATTGTCCGGATCCTGAATGGTGGTCTGGTATTGTGTATCGTTGCACAGGCTGCCCGATCGGTTGAAGAGGATGACGGCGCGGTCCGTGCGTGGTTCAAACCGGTCGTTTTCGCCGGCCAGCAGCAGTTCGGAGGCCATCCAACCGATGCGGCACAGATGATCCATTTTGAAGAATTTCGGATACTGAATCCCGTCCTGCCGGTAGAGCGCCTCCGCCCAGTCACCGGTAGGAAGTGCGGAGAACCGTCCGTTCAGCCAAATGCCTTCGGAGTTGACCCGTATGTACTGCAGCAGTCTCATTGCGTCCCTCCTTTCCGATAGTAAAGTGCGGCATTGCAGCCGCCAAAGCCCGAAAGCATTTTGATAAAGGCCTTCTTGTCGGTTGTACGGGGTTGATTGCTGACCTGCAGCGGCACACTGACCCCCGGCTCGGAAAAGCCACGGGTGGCTGGAATCACCCCGCGGTCGATCGCATGCATGGAGAGTACCGATTCCAACAGGCCGGCGGCCCCCAGGGTATGTCCCAGATACCCTTTGTAGGCATTGACCGGAAGGTGGTCCAGCCCGGCGCGCTGCAGGGCGACGGCCTCCATCTCGTCGTTGTAGAGGGTGGCGGTTCCGTGTACGCTGATCATGGCGGCTTCGTCCGGACAGATGCCCGCCAGGGTGGCTTTCAGTGCTTGGCAGGCACCCTCGCCCGTCCGCGACGGGCCGGAAATGTGATTGGCGTCGTTGCGGATGGCACCCTGGCAGAGGGTCCATGCACCATCGGCGTTTTCAACCCGCCCGATGACAAGCGTGGCGGCGCCTTCGCCCAGGTTGAGCCCGTTGCGCTCACGGTCAAATGGCCGGCAGGGTTGCTGCGACAGAGCCTTGAAGCTTTGGAACCCCGATACAATAAAGGAAGAGAGTACGTCCGCTCCTACAATGACCGCTTGGTCGTAACGGCCGCTTTGCAGTGCGCGGGGTGCATATATTTGTGCACATAATCCTGAAATACAGGCGTTTGACACAACCAAGGGAATGTTCGGATTCCCGAAATGACGAGCCAGACGTTCCGCCGACCACACGGGCGATACGGATTCGGATTGCCCGGCACCGTTTCCGCCCAGCAGTTCCACATTACCTTTGGTGGTGGAAAGGACGAAAAGCACGCGCGGTGAGGCGGGATCTATGCCGGACCGGGCGATGGCCGGTGCGGCCGATGCGATGGCCAGTTGTTCAAAACGGGTGTAACCTTGGTCGGTTTGGCCGTTTTCGGCAAATGCCGATGCGATTCCGTCCGGTTCGAACAGGGAGGCGCAGACCGGTTCCGGCAGGTGCTGCCAGTCACTGTGCAGCCGCAGTTCGGAACGTCCCTGCAGAACAGCCTCCAGGGTCGTTTCCGTGTCATGCCCCAGCGGGCAGACCAGGTGGTCGGATAGTCGGACGATCTTCATCGGGCGGGTAGGTTTTGACCGGTTAATGCGATTTTGATGCTGCCTTGGGCGAGGATTTCCTCTCCCGCACGGACGGTTGCCTTCACGGCACTCAAGCCCCAAGCCTGCGATTCCACCTGTATGGCGGTGTTGACGGTCTCCCCGATTCGCGGAAGCCGCAGGATATGCAGTGAGGGAACGGCACCGATGAGGCCGATCCGAATATCCGGCCAATGAAGGTAGCCGATGTGTGCGGCGCAGGTTTGGGCGATATTCTCTACCAATCCCGATGCCTGAAGCAGTCCGTTTCCAACAAACGGGGTGTTACCCTTGACCGTAAGTTCGGACAGGGCTGAATCCGCATCCACCTTCACCAATCTGTCGATAAGATGGAACGGCCTCTGCTGCGGCAGCAGTTGGCATATGTCAGGTAGGGGCTTCACATCCAGAAATCAAAAAAGTTGAACCATTGTGACGGGTAAGCGCGTACGATTTTTTCCAATTCGACGGTGTATTTTTCCGCCAACCGACGCATTTGTACGGCGGCCGGCAACAGGCTTTCATCGGCGTTGAGACGCAGCTCGCGGTAGTGGATGCTGTAGCGCAGGTGCGGCTGTTTCAACACAAACATCGCGACGACAGGTACCTGGCGTTTGACGGCCAGAGCGAAAGGCCCTTTCGGGAAACGGGCATCGCGGCCCAGGAAGGGGATGCTGAAATATTTGGGCGAACCGAACACGCGGTCGGCGGGCAGGCTGGCCGTGTTTCCGTGCTCCAGTGCATCGTTGAGGATGAACAGGTGCGACAGGTCCTCCTTGACAGGGACCATCCGGATGTGATGCCGCTGGAAGATGCGCCGGCGGTTCTCCATAACGGTTTCCGTTTCACCTGAATAAACCAGGGCGTACATTTCCTTCGATTCATAGGGCAGTGAATAGCCGGCCATTTCGTAGTTGCCCACATGCGACGACAACTGTACGATTCCGCTTTCGTTCTGCAGCAGCCGGGTGTAGGCTTCGCGTTCATCGAAGCGGATGTCGAATTTCCTCCCGCCGTAAGCGGAGAAACGGTCCATGATGACGCATCCGAACTGGAAGAAATTGCCATAGACCGCCACGGCTGCATGCAACCGGTTGCGGCCCAGCCGGCGGTGCAGCCGGTAGATGGCTCTTGTGTCGCGTGGACGCAGCAGGATATAGAAGCACACCACCACGGCTACGATGCCGTAGAACAACCAGAGTCCCGGCCCCTGTGTCATCCACAGCAGGCTGCGCTGCATCCATCCGGTGCCGTCGGTGTCTCCGTCCCAATGGTGGTGATTGAGGTCTTCCATGGTGAATTAGAGGGTGATGTGTTCTGTTTTAATTGTCTTTTTTAAGAAAATGGAGGCGGATTGGGTGAACCGGTCCACATTTTCGGTCGTGTAAAATCGGGTGGTGCCGCCTTGGGTCAGGTGACGGTCCAAATCGGGGTGGCGTTGCAAATAATTCTGCAGGCTGGAGGCAATCAGCGGCCCCTGCGCAAGAATTTGGATGTGCTTGGGCAGGTACTTGCGGATTTTGTGCGCCAGCAGGGGGTAATGGGTACAAGCCAACACTACGGTGTCAATGTCCGGATCCTGCTGCAACAGCCGGTCCAGGTATTGTTTGACAAAGAAATCCGTGCCCGGACTCTCCGCCTCACCGTTTTCCACCAGCGGCACCCACATCGGGCAGGCCTGTCCGCTGACTTGCAGTTCAGGATAGATTTTGCGGATTTCAAGCGGGTAGGATTCCGACTGGATGGTGCCTTCGGTCGCCAATAAACCGACATGACCGTTGCGTGTCAGCGTACCGATGGCTTCGGCTGTCGGACGGATAATGCCGAGTACACGTTTGTCCGCTCCCCATCCGGGAAGGTCGCGTTGCTGGATGGTGCGGAGTGCTTTGGCCGAGGCCGTGTTGCAGGCCAAAATCACCAGATTGCAGCCCATCTCAAACAAACGCTCTACCGATTCGCGGGTGAATTCATACACCACGTCGAACGAGCGGTTGCCATAAGGCGTTCGGGCATTGTCGCCCAGATAGATGTAATCGTACCTGGGCAGCAATGCCTGAAAATGTTCCAATATGGTCAGTCCGCCATATCCGGAATCAAACACCCCTATGGTGCCGTCTGTGAGCATCTTAGAGTCCGAGTGCTTTTTTTACCAGCGGAAGGACATCAACACTCTTGTCCGACATATAGGCGAAGGTTCCCGGCGTGGTGACATCGAAGATGTAAAGGAAACCGTTGTCTTTGCCTACCTGCTCCACGGCTTTGTTGATTTTGGCTTCAATCGGTGTCATAAGCTCCTGGGCCTTCTTGCTCAAGGTCTCCTGGGCGGTCTTGCCGAATTCCTGATAGCTCTGGTAGAGGCGTTGCAGTTCCGTTTCCTTGTAGCGGCGTATGGTGGCGTCGAGCGAGTCGGCCTGCTCCTGGTATTCCTGTTCCTTCTTGGTGATTTCCTCTTCCATGGCCTTGATCTGCATCCGGTACTTCAGGTTCATGTCCTCCAACTGACGCTGGGCGTCGTCGGCTTCGGGCATCAGTTCCAGCACAGCCGATTTGTTGATGTGTCCGAATTTCATTTCCTGTGCCGTCAATCCGAACGGAAGCAGGAGCATCAATGCGATAATAAGCTTTTTCATAAGATGTTAAATATTGGTTTTTATTTTACGTTTTAGTTGGCATAGCCCATTTTGGCCAGCACGTCGTCGCTGATGTCGATGCTCGGGTTGGCAAAGATGATGTTGGTTCCCGAGGCACGGTCCAGCACCAGAGCGTATCCCTTGCTTTCGGACAGATCCTTGACGGCGTTGTAAATCTCCTCCTGAATGGGACGCATCAGGCTTTCGCGCTTTTTGTACAGTTCGCCGTCGTTGCCGAAATACTTGCGTTTCAGCTCTTTCGCTTCCGTCTCTTTGGTGATGATCTCTTTTTCACGCTCCTTTTTCTGATCGTCCGAAAGGAAAACCATTTCGGCCTGATAGTTCTTGTAAAGGGTTTGCGCCTCCTCATTGAGGGCGTCAATCTCCTTCTGCCATTTCTTGGAGCTCTGCTCCAGCTGTTGCGAGGCCGACTCGTAGGCGGGAATGTTTTTCAGGATGTATTCGAGATCGACCAATGCGTACTTCTGGCAGTATCCTGCCAAAGTGGAAAGGGCGGCAAGGCCCAGTGTCAGCATGAACTTTTTCATATTTGCGTATTTTTTCAACATTCTTCTTGACGTATGCGTAAGGATAAGGTTTAAAATTCCTGACCGATGACAAAATGGAACTGGCTTCCGCTCCGTTTGCCGTTGATCTCGTCGAAGCCGTAGGCCCAGTCCACACCCAGCAGACCGAACATGGGCATATAGACGCGCAGACCGACACCGGCGCTGCGTTTCAACTTGAACGGATTGAAGTCCTTGTATTCCTTCCAGCAGTTGCCGGCCTCAAAGAAAGCCAGCGCCCATACCATGGTACTTTCCTTCAGCAGCAGCGGGTAGCGCAGTTCCACCGTCAGTTTGGTATAGATGTTGCCCGCGATGCTGCCGTCGTCGTAGTAGGGGGTCAGCGATCCGGTTGTATAGCCGCGCAACGCCACGGTTTCGGTGGCATACGTGCTGCTGTAGCCTGTCATACCGTCACCACCCATCCAGAAGGTTTCAAAGGGCGAGCGTTTGTTGTAGTTGTAGTAGCCCAGAAAACCGAATTCGGTACGTCCCATAAGTACCAGCTTGTTGTTGCGGGTAAGCGGTACGAAGAAGCGGGCTTTGAATTTGACCTTGTAATATTCCACCCAGTTGTATTTCTCCTGGTCGGTGGCGTTGGCGTAGTCAATGCCGTCCCACAACGAATAGGGCGGGGTTAGCGACAGGGTTACCGACACGTCCGATCCGCGGGTGGTGTAGATGGGTTGGTCGAGCGAGTTGCGGCCCAGCGTCACGGATGCGCTCAGGTTGTTGGCACGGCCGTTGTGCAGCGCGAAATACGCCCAGTTGCTCAGGTTGTAGTTTTGATACGACAACTGTCCGTAAATGGTGAAATAATCATCCGGCCAGTTGAGGCGGCTGCCGATGCCCACGGCCACTCCCAGGGTTTTGATGTACTTGTCGGGGTCGTACGACGAGGAATACCAGGAGTTGTACGAGTCGTTGTCGTAGTAATAGCCGTAGTAGTAGTTGGAACTGTAGTTGTTGCTCACACCCGATTGGATGGAGTAGAAGGCCGATACCGACAGGGAGGTGGGTCGTTTGCCGCCCAGCCAGGGTTCCGTGAATGACAGGCTGTAGGCCTGGTAATACATACCGTTGGTCTGGGCGCGCAGGGTCAGCGTTTGCCCGTCGCCCTGCGGCAGCGGCTTCCAACGTTTGAAATTAAACAGGTTGCGGATGGAGAAGTTCGTAAACTTCAGACTCAGGATGCCGACTACGCCGGTCTGGCCCCATCCGAACGAGAGTTCCACCTGGTCGTTGCGTTTGGATTCCAGCACATAGGTGAGGTCCACGGTTCCGTTTTCGGGATCGGGTACCGTCTTGATGTCCATTTTCCCCTCCTCGGTCGAGAAATGTCCGGATGCGGCCAGTTCGCGCATGGATCGCATGATGTCCGATTTTCGGAACAGATCGCCCGGTTTTGTGCGCAGTTCGCGGCGCACGACATGTTCGTACAGATATTCGCTGCCCACAATCTCCACCCGGTTGATGGTTGCCTGTCGGCCTTCCGTAATCCGGATGTCCAAGTCGATGGAGTCGTTGGTCACATTGGCCTCGATGGGCTGCATGTTGAAGAACAGGTAGCCGTTGTCCAGATAGAGGTTGCTGACACAGTCCTCGTCTTCATTGAGACGTTGGTTGAGTTTCTTCTGGTTGTACACATCGCCCTTCTTGATGTTCAGTACGCGGCGCAGGTATTCGGTCGTGTAGATGGAGTTGCCTGTCCAGGCAATGTCACGGAAGTGATACTTGTTGCCTTCATCCACTGTCAGATAGACATTCACGTATTTTTCCGGTTTTTGAGGATCCTTCACGACACTGTCGGCCACCAGCACGGCATCCCGATAGCCGTATTCATTGTATTTTTCAATAAAGGAAACCTTGTCCTTCTCATATTCCTCCGGAATGAATTTCTTGCTCCGGAAGAAGTTGAGCAGGCTGTGGCGGTCGTTGGTTTTCTTCATGGCGTGGTCCAGTTTGCGCTTGGGCAGGTTGTCGTTGCCGCTGATGTAGATGCGGTTCACACGGATCCGTTCTCCACGGTCCACCAGAATGTCCACGATGTTGCCGGTGCTGGATTTGTCCTCACGGGTGCGGATTTTGACCTTGGCATAGTAGTGCCCTTTGTCGGCGTAATAGCGTTCCACCGACTTCTTGGCTTTGTCCAGTCCGTATGGCGTCAGCTGACCGCCTTTGGAGAGGCCGATGCCTTTTTCAAGATCCTCTTTCTCTTTTTTCTTGCAGCCGATGATGTTGATTTCGGAAATGCGCGGCCGTTGGTCGATGTGCAGGTTCAGCCAGATCTGGCGGTCGCGGATGGCGGCGATTTCCACGCGTACATTCGAAAATAGTCCCTGCTTCCAGAACTGTTTCACCACCTTGGTGATGTCTTCACCGGGCAGTGTGATCTGATCGCCGACCTTCAATCCCGAATATCCGATGAGCACATAATCCTCGTAGCGGTGGTCGCCCGAACAGGTGATTTCGGCGATTTCGTAGGTTTGCGGCGTGGTGTAGTCCAAATCGGGTAGTTCATCGTCGCTCCATACGGGAACCGTCTGCTCCGTCGTCATGCTGTCCACCGCCACCGTATCCGACGGTACGACAGCCGTCAGGCTGTCGGCGGGCAGCTCTTCCACGGCATAGGCGTTCAGCAGTGCGCCCGCCAGCATCAGCAGTATGTGGGAAATCCGTTTATTCATGTGCTACCTGTTCGCTGGTTTTGCCGAAACGGCGTTCGCGTTTTTGAAAGTCCACGACCGCTTCGTAGAAGTCTGTTTTGCCGAAATCCGGCCATAGGGTCGGAGTGAAGTACAATTCTGTGTAGGCGATCTGCCACAGCAGGAAATTGCTGATGCGGGTCTCTCCACTGGTGCGGATGAGCAGGTCGGGATCGGGAATTCCACGGGTGGTCAGATGCTCCGCTATGGTTTGATCGTTGATATTGTCCATGCTCAGGCGTCCGTCGGCCACCTCGGCGGCGATTGACCTGATTGCTTCCTGCAGTTCCCAACGGGATGAGTAGCTGAGTGCCAGTACCAGCGTCAGCCCGGTGTTGGATGCGGTACGGCGGATGCATTCGTTGAGTCGCTGCGCCACATCGGCCGGGAGTTGGGCGGTGTTGCCGATGGTCAGCAGACGTACGTTGTTCTTCATCAGGGTTTGCGTCTCGTTCTCGATGGCGCTGACCAGCAGTTGCATCAGTCCCTTCACTTCCTCCGCCGGCCGGTTCCAATTCTCGGTTGAGAAGGCATAGAGGGTCAGGTATTTAACACCGCACTCTGCGGCCGCCTCCGTAATTTGCCGTACGGCTTTGATTCCGTTTCTGTGCCCGTAGAGACGGGGCATGTTGTTCTGTTTGGCCCATCGTCCGTTGCCGTCCATAATGACAGCCACATGCTGAGGAATGCTACCGTTGAGGATATCTTCTTTCGTATAGGCCATTATTTGCAGTATTTGTTGATTTCAAACATGCTGAACGACAGGTAGAAACTGGCCAGGGAAAACCAGTCCGTGTCCAGAAATCCGACCTTGCGGTTGTGGTAGGGGTTGTTGAGCACGGCGTTGTCCTTGCCGGTTACATCCAAATCGTCGGCGAAAAGCTTGTGGATGCTCCATTCAATGCCCAGTGTAAGGCGTTTGGTGGGTTTCCATTTGCCGCCGATACCAAAGGGAATGCTTACATGGAACATGCTCGCATCGGGACCGAATGCATTGTAGGCCGTCATGCCGATACCCAGCACGAGGTAGGGGGTGGCTTTGTAATTGGCTTTGTAATACTTGCTTTCGCCGATGTCGAAGAAATTGAACTCTCCTACAGCGTCCAGATTGAAGAACTGACGCTGGAAGGCGGCGTATTCCTGCCCGTCGGGGAATTTGTATCCGAAATCGCGGCTGTCGCCTGCCACCTGCGAGTAGGAGGCGTGGATTTTCATGGCCCAGCGTGTGTCGAAGTTGTAACGGTAGAAGGCTCCGGCCGTCCAACGGCTGTGCTCAAACGGGGTAATGTGATTGGCGTCGCCCAAATAAAAGGCGGTTCCTGCCGTCAATCCCAACTCATGGTTGTACTCGGCATGCATCAGTGCGCTCGACAATACGCAAAGCAGCAAACAGCAGATTCGCTTTTGTTGGTTTTTCATATTTTTCGTTTTGCTCGAGTATTGATGCTTCACCGGCACAGTTTTTAACACGCAAAGATACGCATAATCCCGCGTATTTCCGCAGGTTTAACAAAATATAGCAAAAATTCAGACTTGTATAGGGTGAAAAAGTTGCATCCGGACGTAAAAAAAGCGCTGCACAAACTTGTGCAGCGCTTTTTCGGTGTATTTACAGGGAGATCAATATTCCCACAAATCCTGCTCAAAGTTCACGATTTCGGTCTTGATACGCTCCTGTTCTTTGTGCATTTCGGCGGCTGTGTTGTTGTATTCCAACAAGTTGCGGTTCTTCGTGGAGGATTCCTTGAAGATGTAGCTGCCAAAGCGGCGTTTGATGAACAGGTCGTCCACCGTTTCACGCGCACCGTTGTTGCGGTCGGTGATCAAAGCCTCTTGACGGGCCAGATAGGGACGCAGTCCGTCGAAGGTCGTCCAGAACAAGGGACGTTTTTTCAAACCGAGTTCGTAGTCATTCTCGTACCAAATCGGGCAGATGGCGATCAAACGAACGGAGAAGATGGAGTTGTGCTTGTCAAAGTACCATACTTCCTTGAGGTAGTATTTCATAACCTCGCGGTTGGGTATGTCACTCTCCATAATTTCGGTGCTGATCGTGTCACCCGTTACGGAGTCCGTCTTGACGGTTACCAGAATTTTGCAGGATTCTACAAATTCGTTGAAGTCCAAACGGTTGTCTTCCGTAAAAATCTCCTTGTTGTCCAAGTAGTTGTAGCATTTGATCTTGCCTTCCTCGAACAACCGGAAGATGGTTGTGAACAAACTTTGACGATTATCGCCGGCTTCTTCAGGGAAATACAAGGGGTAGTTGATCTTCTCGCGAAGGTCAATCACACGATAGATCACCTTTTGCCAGATGATGTCGTCTGCTCTCGGGTTGTTATACTCGATAGGCTTCCGCTCGTCCAGGGGAATGCTGGTCGGCAGGTTGGAGGCGGCTATCTCTCCGTCTTCTCCGAAGAACGAATAGTCCTCGTCTTGCGCCATGGCCGGTACAGCCAACAGCGACAGTAGTCCGAAAATCAAACTCCGATAATACGTCTTCATAGCATTGGAATTTTAGTTTACAATTACTTCTATAGGCGGCAATACGCGCTCGATGCCATCGGGACCTTTTGCACGAATCTGCGAAATGAAGAATCGTTTGCCCTTGGCCATGCCACGCATAATGTTGCGCTGGTCGTCGGTAAAGTTGGTGGACTTGGAAGTCTTAACCAAGGTGTTACCCATGGAGTCGTTGTAGTTGAGGTCGAAGCTCAATACTTGATACTTAACATCCAAATCAGCATCGTCCAACTCGGCCTTGATGCCCTTGGCGGCTACCAGATAAGCTTTCGAGAAGCCCTTGCCACCCTTGTACTTGGAGGGTACACCATCCTGTTGGTATTCGATGTAAGCCATTGGAGGAGGCAGTGCCTTTACACGGAAGGGTTTGCCACCGATGGCTTGTACCTTGCCGTCATCCATCTTGGCCGATACGCTGATGTTACAGGGTTGACCTACCTTGATCGGCTTGATGGACCATCCTTTGCTCGTTTTTACCAGCGTACCGTTGGTCGATGTCGCGTTGATGTTGGCGGCAGCCACACCGGGAACAGAGATGCTGACCGGGTTGTCAATACCAGCATAGAACACGTTCATCATGTCGGCCGAGATAATAGCGGTCGGCTCACCTACGATATACTCGCTTTCGAAAGGATAGTCGGCGGTCGTTCCGTCCGGCTTGAGCAGCTTGATCTCACCCTTTACAGGGAATTTACCGGTGCTGCCGCAGGCTACGGTATATACTTCCTCGCCTTTCTCCAACGGTTTGCCGTTAACGATGATCTCAGGCTTTTGCGTCGAGTCGACGGCAGCCAGGATGATACGTGCACGGTACTTGCCACCACGGGTTACGTAGGAAGCGTCCGGAATAACTTCGGCCGAAATCTTGTTCACACGGAAGTCGCCTGCGTCCACCAAACTGATGATGTGGCTGATCACGTCGGCTTCGGTGTTGCGGATATCCTGCTCCACCTTGGTCAACAGCGTCATAACCGCTACCACCGGCATGTGGTCGAACGTACGGTGCAACCAGGGCACCGGCTGGTCCGGTTCTTGCGGATTAGGCTGGTCGGACGTGTCGAAGTTCTTCTGAATGGTGTTCGTCAGCGCTTCGTCGTCGGAAACAATCTGAGATACATAAGCGGCGTAGGCGTCGATACTGTCCTTCAAGTATTGACCATAGTACGCATCCTTGATCTCAGCCGTGTTCAAAGCAACTTGGGCGGGAACGTCCAGGTTGTCTCGTTTCTGAATTTTGTACTCACCGTCCTGCTCCTCCGCTTTCTTGATGTCTTCAACCGAAACACCATCAGCAGTCGAGATGATACGGTACTTCATATCTTCAACTTGGTCGATCAACGCCTGCGAGCGTTCTCTTACCAACATGGCCTTATCCAGCCAGGGACCGATCTTCGTCGCGTTCATGCTCTTCATGCTTTCCAAGGAGGCGATCAAAGAAGCATTCTTCTTGGTCGTCGTCTCAATGGACTGGCTCAAGCTCTTTTGAACAACGGTGAAGCCGTTCAGTACGTCGGTGGACACGTTCAATGCCAATAGGGCCGTGTACACCAAGTACATCATGCTAATCATTTTCTGCCGCGGGGTCTCCGGGCAATTTGTTGCACCCATACTTGTTCAGTTAATTAATAATTGGTTTTGAACGAAGTTTATTATGCCTTGAATGCATTCAACATATTGCCATAGATGCCGGACAAGCTGCTGATCTGTTGCGAGAGCTTCGACATTTGGCTCTTGAATTCGGTCGCTTCGGCAGCGGCGTCGTTGATCGAGGACTGCATCTTGTTCAGGTTCTCGTTGACACCGTTGATCATCTCAGCCTGCGATGCGAGGCTCTTCACCTGCATTTCGTAACCGGCGTTGATCGAAGACAGGTTCTTCGTGATGCCCTGCATCTCCTTCATATAGCCTTCGGCGTCGCTGGCTACAGCGCTCATGCTCTCGGCTACCGACTTGTAGGAGGCGAACAGGGAGTCGGACGAGGTCTTCAGATTGGCCTGGGTGGCGGCAAATGCGCTGATGGAGTCGGAAGCGGCGTTCATGCTTCTGGCGTAGTTGGAAGAAGCCGAAACGGCAGCCGTTACATCAGCAATCTGGTTGGCGCTTTCGCTCAGACGCTTGATACCTTCATTCAGTCTCTGAGCGTCGCTGGCGGTCAGAGAACCGCTCTTAGCGATGTCGTCGATCGTGTTGCCGGCCTTGGCAGCGGAACCTTCGGATTTAACCGGAGCAGCCTCACCGCCGTCCAATTGCGGGAATACCAACTCCCACTCGTAGTTCTTGTGCGGTTTTTCAACTGCGGACAATGCAAACAGAATGGCCTCAATAAACATACCAATCATAAGCATCACACTTGCACCTGGATAGTGCTGAATCTTGAACAACGCACCGATAATTACAACAGATGCACCAAAGCCATAGGCCATACCCGTCATTTTCTTAAATCCCGGGCTCTCTAGAAAACTTGCCATTTTTTTTGATTTAATTAATTTGTTTCAATAATATTTGATTCTCTTGCATTTGCTTAGTTCATGTAGTTGGCACCGATGACGCTACGTACGCAGCGGAAACCGATGTAGGAACGGGTCTCCGTCTGATATTCGTAGGTACGCGTGGCGCACTGCAGGTAGTAACCTATATCCTTCCAGGAACCGCCACGGATTACCTTGCGGCGCATGATCTCGGGATCAACCGCCTTGGCATTGTAGTTGTAGCTGGGGTTCAGGTCGCTTACGAAGCTGTAGTTGGATTCGTGGAATGCGGACGAGGTCCATTCGGCTACGTTGCCGGCCATGTCGTACAAACCATAGTCGTTGGGCGGGAAGGAACCTACTTTGGCGGCGATCATGAAACCGTCAACCGAGTAGTTGCCGTGCATCGGTTTGAAGTTGGCCAGGAAGCATCCTCTTGCTGTACGGATGTAGGTGCTGCCCCAAGGATACATAGACAACTGACGTCCGCTGCGGGCGGCATATTCCCACTCCGATTCGGTCGGCAGGCGGTAGTCTTGAACCACCTTCTGACCCATGCGGATCTGTGCGTTGTTGAGCAGGTTGGTACGCCAGTAGCAGAAGGCGGAAGCCTGTTCCCAGCTTACACCGACTACCGGGTAGTCACCGTAACCGTCGTGGGCGAAATACATGCGCATGTACGGTTCGTTGTAGGCATAGGTAAAATCGCGGATCCAGCAAAGTGTATCGGGATATACATTAATAATACGCGAGGAGATGAAGTCGCGGCGGGTGCGGAGCTCAACATATTTGGTTTTGTTGACGATCTCGCCGTTCTCATCAATCCAGGAAGTGTCTTTTTGAACCAACAGGTCGGCGCTGTCCTTGCCATGACCCAACTTGGAGAGGTCGGGCTTGTTGTAACCGGCCTTGTTGTGGTTGAACTTGTTGCGCTTGGCGGCTGCCTGATTGTAGTCGATCCAGCGGTACTGGTAGTTCAACATCTGACCGTTCAACTCGCGGGCGTAGGAGAGTGCGTCGTCATCGGTGTAGAACATGGAGTCGATTACTTTGGCCTCTTCTTCTGTTTCCTGCTTGTTCCAAGGAATGGGCTGGTCCCAGTTGAGTTTGATCAACTTCTCGATGTCGTCGCGGTCGGCATCGTTGGGGCGTCCGCCCTTCTTGTATTGCACTTCACCGGTCTTCTTGTCGCGGATGGCGTACTTGGAGTCTTCGCCGTCGATGCGGACAAGTTTTTCACGAACGATGGAGTCACGTACCCAGAATACAAACTGCTTGTACTCCCGGTTGGTGATTTCCGTCTCATCCATCCAGAAAGCGTCAATGGAGACCACTTTGGCTTGTGTGGAAGCAGCCCAGTTTGCATCTTGGTCGTTGGCTCCCATGGTGAAGGAACCCGGCTTGATGTAAACCATGCCGTACGGATTCGGCTCTTTCCAAGCCTCGCCCTGTACGCCGACTAACTCACCACTGCTCTGGTTGCTGCAGGCGACCAATGCGGCGGCTGCAAGCAGAGAAAAAAGTAACTTTTTCATATTGGTTTACTGGTTATATTCTATTACAAGAATCTTATACTTTTATATTGGCTTTTATTCGCCTTTTCTATACTAAAACTATATCTAAGCACCACTTCGTGGCAACCGGCTGTCCGGACCAACTTGGAGGTGGGTAAATCATAGGAATATCCCAACACGAGCGCATTGAACAATTTGAATCCGATTTGGAAGGTGACCGCTCCGTCCACTCTGTATCCTACGCCTCCCCAGAACTTCTCCTTGTAATCCACCAGCATATTGGCCATGCCCGTCCAGGTGATGAAGTCGGTATTGATTTCGCCCGACAGTTTCAACCGGTACAGCGGGTTGCCGAACTTGACGTTGTATCCACCCATGAAGTAGAGGTTGCGGGTCTTGTTATATAAGGTCTGCTTCCCCAAATCGTACTCAGGCGCCAAAATGTTCAACAACGATACGCCGGCAAACCAGTCCGGATTCTGAAACAGAAATCCGACGCCCAGATCCATCTTGAAATCATTCCCCTCTGTCTGGGCGATAACAGGATCACCTGAACTGTGGTAGTCGGATTCCACTTCGTGCAACCGTTTGGTGTCGTAACTGACGGTTGTGAAACTGGCTTGGAAACCTCCGCTCAAGTGCCCGTTGAGAATCGGAAAGCGGTAGGCGTATCCGATGTTGACGTTCTGATGGCGGAAGAGTCCGACCCGGTTGTCATAGAACCCTGCCGATGCTCCGTGTTTCGTTTTTCCAATTGTAAAGCCGATGTCGGCTCCGACAACGTAGGTGATTGGCATCCCTTCCAAAAAAGAAGACGAAGTACCCTCATAGACCGCATATTGCGATCTAAAGGTACCAAAGATGTTCATCATGTCGTTGCCACCCGCCGCTGCGGGATTTATCGTGTTCAGATTCAGCATATACTGACTGAACTCAACCGAATATTGTCCGAAGGCGCTGTAGCTAAATAAAATAGCGACGGTCAGAATGAGCAGTCTCATTGGTTTGAAGCTTTCCTTTGTGCTTCCGATTCCGCTGAACCCGCCGTTTTTCACACCGTTTCGAACTCTATTTAAGTGCAAAGATATAAAAATTTTTACAAACGAAGGCTATGAAATGTTAATATTCGTCTTCGTTGAAGAAAAAATCTTCTTTGCTGGGGTAATCCGGCCATATATCCTCAATCGAATCGTATATGTCGCCTTCATCCTCAATTTCCTGCAAATTCTCAATAACTTCCATAGGAGCGCCAGATCTTGTGGCGTAGTCAATCAACTCCTCCTTGGTTGCCGGCCAAGGTGCATCTTCCAATTTGGATGCCAACTCTAATGTCCAGTACATGATCTTTTTTGCTTAATCGGTTCATTGCCCGTCCGGCTTCTCACACCTGGACGAACGTACAAAGATAAGTAAATTTTCACTATGTACAACTTTTGTCGTTTATTTTTGCTTTGCACCTGTGTATTTGTTGTTTTCCCCCGTGTCCATTCCTTAAATCAGGGGAGGTGGCGGATCTTGTAAACGCCCTTGGGATTTTCCGGATGGAAAAACAAAATGCCCATGCTGAACAGGTCAATGCAGGTCCGTACGCGTTCGTGCCGGGTGATTTGCAGCCAGGCTTCCTCCATGGAGGTGCTGCTGTGGATATCGTCGATGACGATGATGGTTCGGTCGTTGATTTTCGGCAGGCAGGTGGTGAAATACCGGAGGGTGGCCTCCTCGGTGTGGTTCGCATCCATAAAAAGCAGTCCGATGCCGTCCACTTGTGCGAGTACCTGCGGAAGTGTGTCCTCAATACGCCCGGTGACCAGCCGGATCTGTTTCTGCCGCCAGCGGTCGAAGAGGGATTGGGCAACGCGTGCGGTCTCGGGCGACCCTTCCAATGTATATATGGTGCGGCGGGTGTCGCTTTGGGCCAGATAGAGTGTGGTGATGCCCAGCGAGGTGCCGAGCTCAATGATGTTGTCCGGGCGCATACGTGCGGCGATACGGAAAAGCAGCCGGGCGTCGTGCGGACGTTTCAGACTGTGGCGGGCAATGTCGCAGATGCGGCGCCTGCCACTGTGGCCGGTGCCGTAGTCCTCCACCTGGATGGAGGCGGTGTCATGCAATAGGTTCTGCCGGATGCGTTCTACGGGTCCGTAGGCGTAGTAACTGTGTGCTTCGGGTAGGAGGTCTTCCACAAAGGAGAAGACAAAGGGGGAGTGTATGCCGAAGCCGCGGCTTGAGAAAGCTGTGAGAAAATGCCGGATATAGCGGATGATGTATGTCGGATGTATTCGGCTCATGCCTTTTCTGCAATCAGATTGCGCAATTGGGAAGCGGTTTGACGGATGTTTTCGAGTGTTTCGCGGACGTGGACGACAAATGCGTTGTTGTCGTATCCGCCTCGTACCTCGTTGAAGTCCTTCCGGCGGATTTCCGGGTCGTCATTCACCCCGTAGCTGCGCAACATCTCCCCGTCGAACTCCTTGCGGGCGTCATCGAGCTGCCATTGCGCCAATTGCGCGGAACTGCTTTCCCAAGTGTCAATGAGTTTCCGTAGATCCTGCCGGTCCGGATGGGAGCGGCCTGTAGCTTCCTGCCAGGTCTTCCAGGTCCAGACCCATGCATAGTCGGCGTATTGGCGGTAGAGCCGCTCCCAGGCCGATTCCAATTGTTCCAATGTTGCAATGCCGCCCTGCTCCAACAGGTCAATGATGCGGTTGATTTCGCTGTCGGGAGCTGTCAGGCCGCCCAAATCCGACCATGTCCCGAGGCCGGTGAGGCCGGTCGGGGCGGTCAGGACCGAGTCGATACCGTTGTGTTGCAGCCTTTCGGCGAATTGCCCGCCCAGGTAGCAGTTGACGGCGGTCCGGTAGTATTCCAGCCCTTTGGCGACCGCTTGCGCGGGGATGCAGGTGCCGTTGTAGTTGTATTCGTCGGCGGGTTGTACGGCCAGGTCGTTCAGCAACCGGCTGCCCTGCAGTGCACGCCCTATTGTATAGGGATTGAACAGTGCAAAGTGGATATGGTCGAGCGGATCGCGCGGGACACGGCCGTCGCGTTGCGGCCATTTGGCGGCATCGCGGGCGGTACCTGCGCTGCGCAGGTTCACGCCGGGAAGCAGGCAGGAGCGTCCGTCGTTTTCCAACAAATAGGAGAACGGCAGGGTGTCGGTATCCGGGTGCCGGTAGTGCCGGCCCGATACCAATGTGAAGGCACCGATGCGTGCCGGCCACAGCAGGTAGGATCCGCTGGCGGTTTTGCATCCCCGGGCCAGTAGTCCTTGTTGGCCCGGCCCCAATTTATATAGGTGGTTGCTTTGGTTGGAGGCGCTTCCGGCATTCATGAACGAGAAGTTGCCGGCAATCAGCAGGGTGTTTTTGTGGTGCGTGACCGTATAGGGCCCGCCGAAGATGCTGCAGGCTTCGCCGTGGAATCCCTGACAGTTGGACATCAGGACGCTGTCGTACAGCGAGAATTGTTTGCCCAGTACGGTCCCTTGTCCGACAAAGCAGTTCTCCAGCAGGCAGCCGTCGGTGACGGAACTTCCCGCCGACAGGATGAAGCGGTTGGCGCAGACGTTTTGTCCGATGGTGACAGGGGCTTCCGCACAACTGTTGACGCTGCCTTCCTCCAAACGGCTGACTCCTTCCAAACGGGCTCCGGTGCCGATGTTGACATTCCGCAGGATTCCGCAGGAGCGGATACAGACCCCGTCGCCGATCCGACCGGTTTCGGAGGTCACCGACGCAACATAGCGGTCAATCATGGCGGTAAGCTGTACAATCATTTCCGGCCGGTGCCGGTAGAGGCACAACAGGCTGGCGGTTTGCGATGAAAGTCGGTCGTAGAGGACGATTTCGCGGCCGCCGGCTTCGTTGAGCGCGCGGATGCGCGTTCCGTTGCCGAAGGAGGTCGGTCCGCTGACGGCGAGCAGTTGTACATCACTGATGCAGACATCGTTGCCGATACGGTAGTTGGCGATATGACGGCCGATATGGCGGATGTAGGCGTTCCTGCCGATGCGGCAGTTGTGGAGGGCGGCTTGGTAGATGCCGCAGTGTTCTTTCATTCCTCCTTCCAGTTCGACTTCCCTTTCAAAGGCCCCCAGCGTGATTTCGCCCGAAAAACGCACATCCCGCAGCCATTCGGGCGAGAACGGCTCCTCCACCCGGACGTTCGCCCAGGATGCCGCTGAGCAGCCTTGGAGTTCAAGTGCGCGGATCTCATTTTTCGAAAGCGGTCTGTAGGCCATGGTTACTGCAAATCTTCGTAGGTGTCGTACAGGAAGTCGTTGTAGGGGAAACGGGCGGTGTGGATCGTTTTCACCCGTTCGTACAGTACGTCCTTGAGGGCTTCTATGTTGGTTTTCTCTTTGGCGGAGATGAACAGGCAGTTGTCGCCCAGCTTGGCCATCCAGGAGGATTGCAACTCTTCCAGCGTCCAGTTGCAACGCTCTTTCGGGGCCAGGTCGAAGGCGTCCTGCGGTGTGTAGCGGTAATCGTCTATTTTGTTGAACACCAAAATGGTCGGTTTTTCCTGCTTGTCGATTTCCGACAAGGTTTTCTCCACCACCGGATTTGTTCCTCGAAGGCCGGATGGGAAATGTCCACCACATGCACCAGGATGTCGGCGTCGCGTACCTCGTCAAGCGTTGACTTGAACGACTCGACCAGACCGTGGGGAAGTTTGCGGATAAATCCGACGGTGTCGGTCAGCAGAAACGGCAGGTTCTTGACCACTACCTTGCGAACGGTGGTGTCGAGTGTGGCGAAGAGCTTGTTCTCGGCGAACACATCCGATTTGCTGAGCAGGTTCATCAGCGTTGATTTGCCCACATTGGTGTAGCCGACCAGGGCTACGCGGACCAGTTTTCCGCGGTTTTTGCGCTGAATGCTCTTCTGCCGGTCAATGTCGGCCAGTTCGGCCTTGAGCAGAGCGATGCGGCTCAGGATGATCCGGCGGTCAGTCTCGATCTGAGTCTCGCCCGGTCCGCGCATACCGATACCGCCCCGTTGCCGCTCCAAGTGCGTCCACAAACCGGTCAGACGGGGCAGCATGTATTGAAGTTGCGCCAGTGCGACCTGGGTTTTGGCGTGCGCTGTCTGTGCACGTTTGGCGAAAATATCCAGAATCAGGTTGGTACGGTCCAACACTTTGATCTGCAGTTCGGTTTCGATGTTGCGGATCTGGACGGCGCTCAACTCGTCATCGAAGATGGCCAGTTGGATGTCGTTGTCGGCGACATAATTCTTCAGTTCTTCCAGTTTGCCGGTTCCGACAAAGGTCTTGGCGTTGGCGCAGTCGGCGCGCTGCAGGAAGTGGCGTACGGTCACCGCCCCGGCCGTGTCGGCCAAAAAGGCCAGCTCGTCCAAGTATTCGCGGGCCTTCCGTTCCTCCTGCATGGGGGTGATGAGCCCCACCAGAATGGCCCGTTCCCGGTTGTCTTGCGGTTGTTCTTCCTGCATTATGTAAGGTAGTCAAACCAAAGAACCCTCTTTGCGGGAGGGTTCCTGGTATTCGGTGTAATCCAAGTTTAAAGTTTGAAACGGATCGGCAGCGTGTAGCGCATACGCACGGCTTTGCCGCCGTTTTTGGCCGGTTTCCAGGCCGGCATGGCCTTGATGACGCGGATGGCTTCGGCATCCAGGTTGGGGTCCACCCCACGGACCACCTCAACATCCACAATCTTGCCGTCCTTGTTGACGACGAACTGGCATACCACACGTCCTTGGATGCCGGTCTCCTGACAGATGGCCGGGTATTTGATATTTTTGGACAACCACTTGTACATGGCTTCGGTACCTCCGGGGAATTCGGCGGTCTTCTCCACCACAATCAGAATCTGATTCTCCGTGTCGTCCTCCTCTTCCACCTGGGCGATCGGCGCAACCGGCTCCACCGCCTCGCCTTCATCCTCGGTCGAGGTGTTCACTTCTCCGGTTTCCACGTTCTCGTCCACGATTTCAATCACCTGCTCCAGTACCTGTTTCTGCGGTTCGGGTTCGGGAGGGGGCGGCGTTTCGTCACGCTGCGTGCTTTCAATCATGATATCGTCTTCGCCGACGAAATCTTCAACATAGGCCTCTGTAGCCGTGACATCGTTGTCCGCAAACTGGAAGACGATGTACATGATACCGAACGCTGCGACCAGACCCATCAAAAGGGCCATACCCTTCTGTTTGTCCAAGTCCGCTTTCGGTGATTTCTTAACTTCCATAGGATTTGTTTCTAGTATTCGCTATCAAATATTACGCAAATTTATGGATTTTTTTTGAAAAAAGGGCTCTCTGTACGGAAAAATCAGATCAGATGCTTTTTTTTATGTTTCTTATCACGGAAATGGTGCTGAATTTTCCTAAAAAAGGTTATCTTTGAATGCTTATTGTCAACCAGTGAAAAAGATCCTGATTCTTCTGCTGCCTTGGTTGCTGCCTGTGCCGGCGGCGGCGCAGGCCATGGGGGTCGGCACGGCGTCCTTTCTGGACTATCCTGTGTCGGCGCACGTGGCGGCGTTGGGCGGTGTGAATGCCGCCTTTTACGGTTCGGAATCCGGCTTCCAGGTGCTCAATCCGGCTCTGCTGACGCAGTCGGCGGTAAAGACGGTGCATTTGAATTACTCCTTTTATCTGGCGCGGACCGGATACGGCAGCGGTTCGTATTCCATGGCCCTTTCGGAAAATGACTTTCTGGGTGCCGGATTCCAATTCGCCCATTACGGCGAAGTGGACGGATACGATACGGACGGTACACCGCTGGGCCGTTACACAGCGCAGGATTTCGCCCTGAGCGCTTCGTACGCACGCCTGTTGAACCGCTATTTCAGCATCGGAGTCACGCTCAAGCCCGCCTTGTCCCACTATGCGGACTACAACTATTTTTCGCTGGGAGCGGATATGGGCATCCAGTTCACCGATACGGCGCACTGCCTGGCGGTGGGGCTGACGGTGCGCAATTTCGGCGGTCGGATCGCGGGTTCGGAGCAGCTGGCGATGGCGTCGCGCTGGATGCCGGTGCATCTCAACTTGGGTTTTGTCAAACGGTTCCGCAAGGCGCCGTTCGCCTTGCATTTCACCTTGCAGGATTTGCAGAAATGGAAGTATGACTATGCTGTCTCCGGCGTGGAGTCGGACGGTCGGGTGAAAGCCGGTCTGGCTTTTGCGCGCAAAATCGTGCTGGGTGTGGATGTCGTTCCCCGCAACGACCGCTTCTTCCTGGCATTGTCGTATAATTTCGACCGCGGTCTGTCCCTTCAGAACCCGTATGTGCTGTCGGTGGCCGGACTGTCGTTGGGTGGCGGGGTGCGTCTGCAGGCCTTCCATTTCGGGTTGGGCGTATCCTTCTTCGGCAAGTCGGCGGTGACGACCCATCTGACTCTTTCCATGGATATTGACCATTTAAACAAGAAAAAACTCTAATGAATACAGATCGGATCACCATAGCGGTTGACGGTTATTCCTCGTGTGGAAAAAGCACCATGGCCAAGGCACTGGCCAAGCGTATCGGATATACCTATATTGATACGGGAGCCATGTATCGTTCTGTGACCTTGTACGCAATGCGTCAGGGATGGATACGGGACGGCGAGGTGGATCAGACCCGTCTGGAGGCGGCTTTGCCGGATCTGACGGTCGATTTCGATCCGCAGGGACGCTGCCGCCTGAACGGCGAGGTGGTGGAACCGGAAATCCGGAGTATGCAGGTGTCGTCGCAGGTGAGCCGGGTGAGTGCACTGCCCTTTGTAAGGCGTCATTTGGTACGCTGGCAGCGGGCGATGGGTGCCAGCGGCGGAGTGGTGATGGACGGCCGTGACATCGGCACGGTGGTCTTTCCGGATGCCCGTTTGAAGGTGTTTGTCACGGCCGATGCCACCGTACGGGCGCAAAGGCGCTACGATGAACTCCGCTCGGCCGGACGGCAGGTGTCGCTTGAGGAGGTGCTGGCCAATGTGCGCCAGCGGGACGATATGGACGAACACCGGGCCGACAGTCCGCTGCGCCGCGCCGATGACGCATTGTTGCTCGACAACGGCCACATGACGCTGGAGGAGCAGAATGAATGGATGTATCAAGCTTACGTAAAAGCATGCCGCTGCAAATAGAAATAGATCCGCATGCCGGTTTTTGTTTCGGAGTGGTGAATGCCATTCAGAAAGCTGAACAGGCGCTCTCGGCCGGCGAACGTTTGTATTGCCTGGGCGATATTGTCCACAACGAAGCCGAGGTGGCCCGTTTGGCGGCGATGGGGCTCCGGGTGGTGGATCATGAGGCGTATGCACAACTACACGACAGCAAGGTGCTGCTGCGCGCCCATGGCGAGCCACCGTCCACCTATCGGACAGCGGAGGCGCACCGGTTGCAGCTGTTGGACGCCACCTGCCCGGTGGTGCTGCAGTTGCAGCGGCGGATCAGCCAGGTGTACCGGCAGCGTCCGCAGGTGCAGATCGCCATTTACGGAAAGTACGGACATGCCGAGGTGAACGGCTTGGTCGGGCAGACCGAGGGGAAAGCGGTGGTGCTGGAACAGGCTTCGGATGTGGACCGGTTGGATCCTGAACGCGATACGGTGCTTTTCTCGCAAACGACCAAGTCGGGCGAGGGGTATGAGGCCATGATCCGGGCGGTACGGGATTACCTGCATGCGGGAACATCGTTGGAACACCACGACACCATTTGCCGGCAGGTGGCCGGAAGGATGCGTCAGATGCGTGAGTTCGCCCAGGCGCACGACGTGGTGCTGTTTGTATGCGGAGCCAAAAGCTCCAACGGACGGATTCTGATGGAGAACTGCCGCCGGTACAATCCGCACACCTATTTTGTCTCTTCGGTGGAGGATGTGCGGACGGAGTGGTTGGAAGGAGTTTCGTCGGTGGGAATCAGCGGAGCCACTTCGACGGCGTTGAGTCAGATGGAGGAATTGAGAAATGCGTTGTTAAATCGACTATAACATGACGGAAATCAAGACAATCGGTCTATTGACCTCGGGAGGTGACGCTCCCGGAATGAATGCCGCTGTACGGGCGGTGACGCGGGCGGCTATTTTCAACGGAATGAAGGTAAAGGCCATCTATCGTGGGTATAAGGGCCTACTCTCCGATGAGATTGTGGAGTTCAAGACACAGAATGTGAGCAATATCATCCAACAGGGCGGTACCATCCTCAAGACGGCGCGCTGTAAGGAGTTTGCCACGGCTGAAGGCCGCAAACAGGCTTTCGACGTGATTCAAAAAGAGGGAATTGACGCCTTGGTCGTGTTGGGTGGTGACGGTACGTTTACCGGTGCCCGGATTTTCGCCAAGGAATACAATATTCCTGTGGTGGGCGTTCCGTGCACCATTGACAACGACCTGTTCGGCACCGACCACACCATTGGTTATGACACGGCGCTCAATACGGTGATTGATGCGGTGGACAAGATCCGCGATACGGCCTCCTCGCACGAGCGGTTGTTCTTTGTGGAAGTGATGGGGCGTGACGCCGGTTTCCTGGCGCTCAATGCGGCGGTCGCTTCGGGTGCCGAGGCGGCGGTGATTCCGGAGGTCAGCATTAAAGACGACCTTTTGACGGAAGTCATTCAGAACGGCTTTCGCAAAACCAAGAACAGCAGCATTGTGCTGGTGGCCGAAAGTGAGGTGACCGGCGGTGCGCAGACGGTGGCCGACCGGGTGAAAAGCGAGCATCCGGAGTACGATGTGCGCGTGGTGGTGCTGGGACATATCCAGCGCGGTGGCTCTCCTTCGGCATTCGATCGCATCCTGGCCAGCCGGTTGGGATATGGTGCGGTGCAGGCATTGATGGAGGGACAGCGCAATGTGATGATCGGCATAGACCATGACCAGGTGGTGTATGTACCTTTCTCCAAGGCGATTAAGGACGACAAACCCATTGATATGAGCCTGGTGGATACCCTTAGAAGCTTGTCCATTTGAGTACGGAGGATTTCATACAGGTCAAAGGGGCGCAGGTCAACAACCTAAAGCAGGTGGATGTGGACATTCCGCGCGGCAGCCTTACGGTCATTACCGGTCTGAGCGGCAGCGGTAAGTCATCGCTGGCGTTCGATACGCTTTACGCCGAGGGGCAGCGTCGTTATGTGGAGAGTCTTTCCTCTTATGCCCGCCAGTTTCTGGGACGTATGTCCAAACCTGAAGTAGATGCCATTGTCGGCCTGCCTCCCGCTATTGCGGTGGAGCAGAAGGTGAAGACGCGCAACTCGCGGTCCACCGTCGGTACTTCGACGGAAATCTACGATTACCTGCGCAAGCTGTTCGCCCGTATCGGCAAAACCGTCTCACCCATTTCCGGCAGAGAGGTGAAGAAACACCAGGTGGCCGATGTGCAACAGATGATCGGTGCCCTCGACGAGGGAACGCCGGTACTGCTGACGGCGCCGGTCGCATTGGTTCCGCAACGTTTGGAGGAACTGCGTCAGCAGGGGTTCAGCCGCTTTTGGGCGGCCGGTGCCTTGGTGCGTATCGACGAGTTGCAGCAGCATTTGGAAAATTACCCGGACGCCCTCTTGGTGGTGGACCGGGTGGCGGTCGAACCCGGCCCAGCCTTTCTCAACCGGTTGGCGGATTCGGTGCAGACGGCATTCTATGAGGGGGGGGGCGTGTGCCGTGTGCTGGTGCTCGACGGACAGCGGAACGTGGTGCGCACCGAGGAGTTTTCGGAGGCGTTTTCGGCCGACGGCATCCAGTTTATGCAGCCTTCCGAACAGTTGCTGAGTT
This sequence comes from Paludibacteraceae bacterium, assembly GCA_017959385.1. Taxonomy (GTDB): domain Bacteria; phylum Bacteroidota; class Bacteroidia; order Bacteroidales; family Paludibacteraceae; genus Enterocola. The sequence goes on along the minus strand of JAGDAS010000060.1, from coordinate 2,146 downwards.
TCAACAGTCCGCTGGGTGCCTGCCCGGAGTGTGAGGGTTTCGGGCAGATTATCGGCATTGACGAACATGCCGTGATTCCCAATCCGGCCCTTTCGGTGTTTGAAGGGGCGGTCGCTCCCTGGCGCGGTGAGAAAATGGGAGAATACCGCAAGGCGGTGGTCCGCGGAGCGGCGCAGTGCGGTTTTCCCGTGCATGAGCCTTACTACCGGCTGACCGATGCGCAGAAGCGCCAGTTGTGGGAAGGAACCCCGTATTTTGAGGGAATCAACGCATTTTTTGAATGGGTCAAGTCCAACCAATACAAAATCCAGTACCGGGTCATGCTGAGCCGATACCGTGGCAAGACGAAATGTCCGGCGTGCGACGGATCCCGGTTACGCCCCGAGGCACTCTATGTCCGGGTGGGTGGAAAGAACATTCATGAGCTGACGGCCATGTCGGTCGGGGATCTGCTGCATTTCTTCAACACGCTTACGCTGAACGATTACGAGCGCGAAGCGGCCAAAAAACTCTTGATTGAGATAACCAACCGGCTGCAATACCTGCTGGATGTCGGTCTGGGTTACCTGACGCTCGACCGTGCCGCCAACACACTCTCCGGTGGCGAAAGCCAGCGGATCAATCTGTCCACTTCGCTGGGCAGCTCGCCGGTCGGATCGCTCTATGTGCTGGACGAACCCAGTGTGGGTTTGCACAGCAGGGATACCCAACGGTTGATCGGGGTGCTGCGTAAGTTGCAGGCCTTGGGCAACACCGTGGTGGTGGTGGAGCATGACGAGCAGATGATGCGCGCCTCCGACTGGATGGTCGATATGGGGCCTGGAGCCGGACGTTTGGGCGGTGAGGTGACGGCCGTTGGACGTCCGGCGCAGCTGCTCTCGGAGGCCGACCGTTATCCGAAATCGCCGAGTCTGCGATTCCTGTCCGGGGAGGACCGGATGCCTGTGCCTGCCTCACGGCGCAAGGCGAACCAGTTTCTGGAAATCACGGAGGCGACCGAACATAATTTGAAGAATCTGAACGTCAAGTTTCCGTTGGGTGTGATTTCGGTGGTGACGGGGGTAAGCGGTTCCGGCAAGTCCACTTTGGTCCGCGATGTCCTGTATGCGGCACTCAAACGTCATTTTGATGAAGCGGTTGACTATGTGGGAAGCTTCGGCTCCCTGCAGGGGGCACTGCATTTGGTGGAGGGAGTGGAGTTTGTGGACCAGAACCCGATCGGTAAGAGCACGCGCTCCAATCCGGCCACCTACCTGAAGGCTTTCGATGAGATCCGGCGTTTGTTCGCCGACCAGCCGTTGGCGAAGCAGTCCGGCTATACGGCCGGTTACTTCTCATTCAATTCGGTGGGCGGCCGGTGTGAGGAATGCCAGGGCGAGGGGGTGGTGACCGTCCCCATGCAGTTCATGGCCGATGTGGTGCTGACCTGCGAGGCCTGTCACGGACGCCGTTACAAGCCGGATACGCTGGATGTGAAATACCGGGGTGTCTCCATATACGATGTTCTCGAGATGACCGTTAACCAGGCGGTGGAGTTCTTCTCGGAAGATGAGAAAGCCTCCCGGGTGACGACCCGCCTCAAACCCCTGCAGGAGGTGGGATTGGGATACCTCAAATTGGGCCAGTCGTCGAGTACGCTCTCCGGAGGCGAGAACCAGCGGGTCAAACTGGCCTCGTTCCTGACAGGCGACGACCGACTGCACCGTCTGTTCATTTTTGACGAGCCCACCACCGGACTGCACTATTACGACATCAAAACCCTGATGCATGCCTTTGACCGGCTGATCGAGCGGGGCAACACGGTGGTCATCATTGAGCATAACCTGGATGTGATCGCTGTGGCCGACTATGTGCTTGAGTTGGGTCCGGAGGGCGGTGAGAAGGGTGGTAATTTGATCTACGAGGGCACGCCCGAGGGGTTGTGCCGGTGTGTCCAGTCACCGACAGCGCCTTTCCTACGCGGGAAACTGATGTAAAAAAGAAAGCCGGGGTCAACCCCGGCTTTCTTTTTGCTATGTGCGTCCGATTATTCGGCGTCCTTCTTGGAGGATTTCTTGGCGCTCTTGGCCTCGCTCTCCTGCAGAGAAGCCTTCAAAGCGGCCAAACCTTCGATATCACCAAGCGTGGTCTTTTCGATGGCGGGAGC
>JAGDAS010000059.1 GCA_017959385.1 Paludibacteraceae bacterium | reverse complement strand
CTGCCATTGCGGATTGGCATTGGTCACACCGTTGGTCACACCGCCCTGAGCGACAATATTACCCTGATAATCACGGGCGGGTTTGCCCAAGGCGATATTTTTCATCGGAGGCAGCACACGGAAATTGCACTGGCCGGTCACACCGCCAAAGGTGGCCTTAACCGTAGCCTGTCCGACCTCGCTGGCCACATAGTAGCCGTCATTGTCGAGCGTACCCACACCGGTGAGCGACCAGGTCAGGCCGGTAATGTCGAAGGGATCGCCGTATTGGTCATAGCCGACCGCCTTGAACAACTGGTTGGTCAGCACCTGGGCCTCAGTCCATTGATAGGTGACGTTGCCGCCCTCGTCATTGGTGTACGATTGCACCATTTGAATCGTATAGAGCGGCATGGTCGAAACTTCGGGGGTCACCTCAATGGTGGCCAGATACGGAGCGGCGTTGACACGGATGGTGTCATAGCCGACCACCACCTTGCCGTGTCCGTTGTTTTTCTGCACCCGGATGACCACTTGGTTCTGTGCGAAATTGGTCGCGGTGTATCTATACAAGGTGTCGGAGGAGAAAGCCAGGTTGCCTTGGCCTTCAGCCAGTCCCCAAGTCGGATTCTCCAATTTAAAAATGGATCCGTATTGGTCGTAACCGATAGCACGTACCTGAATGGTTTGTCCCTGCGGAACCGTCTTGGTCTCCGCAATCACCTGAATGCTATCCAAATAAGAGTCGTTACAGTGGATGGCATAGGAGTGTGCCGGAATCTTGAACGACACTTCCGGCTGGTTGTTGCGGGTATAGAAGGTGAAAGTTTCCTCGTCATCGGCCGAGTTGTAACCCACATAGCATTTGCGTCCCGTCGATTGCTTCAAATAGGCGGTGGACGACGGATGGTCGCAGTGCATATCCCAACGGATGTCGCCGTAGGTCAGGTGCGAGTGCGTAATATAATAGGTAATACCACTGGTTTCGGTACCGTTGTCACCGACGGCAATACGGGTACCTCTGTCGTAGAGATGGTCCCACAAGTCGGCTACCCCCTGCGGGTCGTAGGTCTGCCGGAAGGCCAGGATCACATTGCCCCAGTCCTGGGCGCCGCGTCCCAAGCTGTTCTCATAATCCACCTCGTCGTCGTCAAAGCCCGGCACATCCCAACTGTCGTTGAAGGCACGGCCATTGGCCATACCAGCACGCCACAAGTAGTCGCGATGCTCATCGAGAGTCTCGTAGGCATAACGGTTAAAGTCTTGATATTCATACAAATACTTAAGGTAGGACGAGAACGGCAGCCATTGAATACCATGCATGTAAATCGGTTGTCCGCCGAACCAGGTCCACCAACCCACACCCCGATCCTGCAAGTTGGCACTGTACGGACGGAGCATGTAGATAGTGTCGTTGCGCAATGTACGCCGGGTGGCATCGATTTCGCGCATGTGATGATACCCGCGCTGCGGACTGATGACATCCAAAAATTCGTTGTTGAAATTGCGGGCCCAATCCCCCACCTTATTGTTCTCGGGCGAGATCAGGTATTTGCTGTAATCGATGTTTTCGTGGTCGATGTCGAACCAGTATTCCTGGGTGGCGCGCGCCTCGAGGGTATAACCCATGATGGCGGCGTCGCGCATCACCTTGTCCTGGTTGGCCTCGGCAATCCAGTACAGGGCGCTCCAAGCCTGCATGGCCTCCGATGAAGACTCCTGTCCGTTACCGCCGCCGTCGCCGAATGGGCCGGCATACGAGTGGCCTTGCCAAGGGCTGAAGTTGCGGAACCAAGGCAGATCGGTACCGCGCTCCCAGTTGACCACCTGACGCATCATCATCTCCGCAAAAGGCGCAAAACCCTTGCGAAAATCTTCGTCGATCATCATCAGCGAAGCCGCCGCATGACCGTGGTAACCCAACTCAAAGTGGTTGTCCTGGCCCATTTCGGCCGCATAAATATTGTCGTACGGACAGAAGGCGCCCCATTGGTCGTTGCGGGCGTAATAGTGGTTGCGTTCACCGGGGGTATAGGTGTACCAGTCGGTCAGCGAACGGGTCAACTCTTTTTTTATCGCCTCGTAATCGGCCGTTTGACCCGTCTCGCGCGACCAAACCATGTGCTGCGCCATTTGCAGCAGCGGTTTGCCACCCCAATAGGCATCACCCTGGTCCTCCTTTTTACGGGAATACATATCCAGGAAGATGTTCATCTTATTTTGGTCGTATTGCGGGTTGAATTGCGTGTCGGGTACGGGATCCCATGGCAACAAGCCGTTGAACTCATACCTTATAGTAAAGGTGTTGCCCACGGCACACTTCATGATGCCACGGGGCGTCTGATATTCCAAACCTTGGAAGGCAAAAGCCACCTCCGAACGTTTGTAGTGGTGCGGGATGAAACCCTGAATCGTCTGACCGCCGGTAGCTCCGGTACGCAGGTTCTTGGTCGACACCGTATAGGTGGTCGTCAACTTGGCGGTCGGCTCGTCGTACGACCAGGTAAGTTTGGTGTCGGTCGGACGGTTGAACGCATACTGGTAGAAAAAGTCCATTTGCGTTTCGTCAGGCATGCAAGCCACCACCAAATACGATTCGGACCCGGTAAACCGGATATGCACCAAACCGGGTTCCTTTGTAATCTCCGTGTTTTCGGGGAGGAAGATGCCGAAGTGGTCGCCGTTGATGTTGATGCCAAAACAGTCGGTACGCATCGGGAAACGGGCCTCGAGACCGTCACGGCGGAAGAAGGTGGCCGACGAGGGAATCACCAAGTCGGGCATGTTGTTCTTAAAATTAAAGAAGGTGTAGGGAATACCATTGGCGATGGAGCACTCGATTTCCTTGCTGTTTTCATCGGTCAGCACAAAGGTGACCCCCCAATCGTTCCAGTCTCGAACCAACTGCTTGGTGGCCCTGAAACCGTCGCCATAGAGCTTCAACTCCGAGTTCGGATTGGTCGGCTGCAGGTCGCCTCCTTGGGGAGTCCACACTTTCGGGAAGTCCATAAACATGCCGGCCGGCTCGCCGCCCACGCGCTGCGGATAAACCCATACAGCACCGGCAAAACCTCGGGAGTTGCCCATATCCACCATCAGCTGCGACCACCAGTCGCAGGTCGGAAGCGGTTTCTTGCTTTCCATGTCTTCCACACGGATGGCATTGTACGTTGTTGCGTAGCCGGGATCCTTGACATAACGCTCTTCGGGAACACTGGAGGCATAGCTGCCCCGACCGAGAGGGACGGCTGTCTGCGCCAACGACATTTGCGTGGCACCCACCGACAGAAGACCGAGTAAAATGCTAAAAATCGAGATTCTTTTCATAGCATTGAGATTTGTTTTGAATGTATGCGCTAAAGTACTACATTTTCACCTATACATGTTTTGGTCACATTACACCAAAATACGACAAGTTCTGTAAATTTCAGCATCACATCACACCCGTTTTCACAAAAATACGTCAAAGCAACTGAAATTCCAAATGTTAACAAAGAAAAAAACAGCATTCCAGACTATTCAAGAGCGAATTTTTTGCTCCCAGGGGCGAATTCGGCTCCAGCCGGTTGTTCATAACTTGACTGCACGGAACAAGCAGACACCCGAAAATTGGTGTACCTTTGTCCTTGAAATGAGAACAAGCACCGTCATCGCCCTCCTGCTGTCTGCCGTCCTGTCGGCCGGCTGTTCGACAGAACCGGAAAACACGAACATTCCGGGGGCCCCGGTGTCATTCATCATCGCCCCCACCCCGACCGGCGCCGACAACGCACTGGCCGTCGATGGCAACGCAAAGTTGTACGACAAAACGCACCCCGCCGTTCTTTCGGCCGGTTACGGGCGTTACGGCTACGCAGGCGTTATTGTCGTACGTGCCTACGATGGGGTCTTGTATGCTTTTGACGCCTGCTGCACGTACGAGGCGGAACAAAACGCCCAACTGGCGCCGGACGGCTACCTGGCCACCTGCCCGCTGTGCAAGTCCTCATTCGAAATCGGCAACGGGAGCGGCTACGCCCTACCCGACGCCAAAGCCGGGCAACCATTAAAACGCTACAAGGCATACCCTTGCGGAAACAATGAATACCGAATAATCAACCAATAAAAGCACATATACCTTAATTATTATGTTTAACATCGTTATTTTCGGAGCTCCGGGCTCAGGCAAGGGAACCCAAAGCGATTTCCTGGTGAAAAAATACAATCTGGTACACCTTTCGACAGGCGACCTGCTACGCGCTGAAATCGCTGCGAAGAGCGAACTCGGCAAAATCGCGGAAGGGCTTATCGCGAAAGGCGAATTCGTACCTGACAACCTGATTATCGACTTGCTGGCCGGCACCATTGACAAATATCCCTCAGCCAACGGATTCATTTTCGACGGTTTTCCCCGCACGGTTGTGCAAGCCGGAGCCCTCGACAAGATGCTTTCCGAACGCAGCATGCAGGTCAACATCATGCTCAATATCGCCGTGGACAACGACGAACTTGTGGCGCGTCTGCTCAACCGGGGCAAGACATCGGGCCGTTCCGACGACAATTTGGAGACCATCCAACAACGTCTGAAAACCTACGAGGAGAAGACCATGCCTGTCATTGACTTCTACGACAAACAGGGCAAGAACAACCCCATCGCCGGCATGGGCACCATGGAGGACGTTTTTGACCGCATTTGTCAGGCAATTGACAAGGTAAACGCCTAAGAGAAGACCATCCAAGCAAATTATTGATATGGCCGGCGAGTCCAATTTCATTGATTACGTCAAAATCTACTGCCGCTCCGGCAAGGGCGGTGCAGGATCCGTACACCTGCACCGCGAAAAATACATCACCAAAGGCGGACCCGATGGTGGCGACGGAGGACGCGGCGGCCATATCATTCTGCGCGGCGACTCCAACTATTGGACCCTGCTCCATCTGAAATACACCCGTCACATCATCGCCGGTGACGGCGGCAGTGGCGGTGCCAACCGTAGCTTCGGTAAAGACGGTCAAGATCAAACCATTACAGTTCCATGCGGTACGGTCGTGTACGATGCGGACAGTGGTGAATACCTATGCGACGTCACCCGGCACGGACAGGAAGTCGTATTGTTGAAAGGCGGTCGTGGAGGCCAGGGCAACTGGCATTTCCGTACCTCCACCATGCAGACCCCCCGCTTCGCACAACCCGGTGAACCCTGCACAGAAAAAAACATCCTTCTGGAGCTGAAAGTACTGGCCGACGTAGGCTTGGTCGGGTTCCCGAACGCAGGTAAATCCACGCTGCTTTCAACCGTTTCGGCCGCCAAACCCAAAATCGCCAATTATCCCTTCACCACGCTGGAACCCCACTTGGGTATTGTCGCCTACCGCGACGGCAAATCGTTCGCCATGGCCGACATACCGGGCATTATCGAGGGTGCGCACGAAGGCAAGGGCATCGGTCTGCGTTTCCTGCGCCACATCGAGCGCAATGCCGTGTTGTTGTTCATGATTCCAGCCGACTCCGAAGACCCGGTAAAGGAATACGGCATCCTGCTCAACGAACTGCAATTGTACAATGCCGAACTGTTGGATAAAAAACGCGTTCTCGCCATCACCAAATGTGATTTGACCGACGCCGACTCCTTAAAAAAACTGGAAAAGAAACTCCCTGACGACATCCCTCACGTCCTTATTTCGGCGGTTGCCCACCAAGGCATTGATCCGCTGAAGGATCTGTTGTGGGAAGCCATCGACAAGGAGGGGAAATCCGCATCCGAAACCTTGATACACAAACCTAAAGAGGTATTAACTATGGAAGATGATTTTCTGAACTTCGACGAACAGAACAACGAGGAAAACGACAACTTCGATTTCGAATAGTTCCCTATCAACGGTATAGCAGGAAGATGGTCGGACGTTTGTCGATGTCCGGAATGCCCGTCTGCCTCCATTGTGCGACGGTACGGGTCACCAACAGCTGATCAGGCAGCGTCAAATCACAGGCAATACACAGCCGGGTGGTTGGAAGGCAATGGGCCAACAAGTCGGCCACCAATTTGCAATTTCGATAAGGAGCCTCAATAAATATCTGAGTCTCAGATTCTTGGTAAATACGCGTTTCCATGCGTTTCCACTCCTTGGCACGTGTTCCTGCCTCGAGCGGCAGATAACCGCGGAAGGAGAAGCGCTGTCCGTTGAAACCCGATCCCATCAAAGCCAGCAAAATCGAGGACGGTCCGACCAACGGAACCACCTTAATACCCTCCTGTTGGGCAATGGCGACCGCATCGGCGCCCGGGTCGGCCACCGCCGGACACCCCGCCTCCGACAACAAGCCCATATCCTGTCCATCGCGCAGCGGAGCCAAAAAGTCGGATACTTGCTGAGGCGAAGTATGTTCATTCAAGACAAAAAACTGCGACCCGTCAATATCAAATCCGGCATCGACTTTTTTCAAAAAACGACGGGCGGTACGGAGTTCCTCGACAATGAAGTAACGAAGTGAAATGGCG
>JAGDAS010000058.1 GCA_017959385.1 Paludibacteraceae bacterium | reverse complement strand
GGTCGCAGCGCCCCAACCACCCCAATACGGTTTCAGCTACCTGCCTATGACGCTGGACGACGACGTGGAAACGGGCGAATACTGCCTGCGCCTTTCCATATACACTCCCGATACGACGGGACGGCGACCCGTACTGGTGTGGATACACGGCGGCGCTTTAGTGGGCGGCAGCTGACTGGACGAGGCCTACAACGGCACCGCGCTCGCCGAGGAGGGAGACGTTGTGGTGGTCTGTATCTCCTACCGGTTGGGAGCCCTCGGATTCCTCTACGAGCCCGACCGCGGCATTCAGAACCTCGGCATCGCGGACCAAACGGTTGCATTGCAATGGATCCGGCGGTACATCGTCCAGTTCGGCGGCGACCCGCAGCGTATCACGGTGGCCGGTCAGTCGGCCGGCGCCTTCTCCATTGCCTGCCTGATCGCCTCGTTGCAGGAGAATCTGTTCCAAAAGGCTGTGATGATGAGCATGCCCTTCCTCCCTATTCCCGCCCGGCTGATGACACGGGTGGACCGACTTTGGCGTAAACAGCTGAATGCCGATCCCGCCACCGCCTCCGTTCACAAACTGGTACGTGCGCAGTTGTCGGCCGGCCGCCTTTCGCACCTGCCGCTTCCGTTCGCGCCCTGCGGCTACCACCCCTTCCGGCCGCAGCGCATCATGCCCGGCCTTCGGGAGGCGTTGGTCATGTCCACCGCCGACGACGCCTACCCCTTCTGTCCTTCGCCGTCGCTGGTTCCACTTGTCACCCAAGTGGTGTTCAACCACCCGATTCAGGGCTATTCCGATCGTTTGAAGCGGCTGGGCGTGGCCGTACAGCAGGACACACTGCGCTGGCTGCACGGTACCAGCGAATTCGGCGATGCCCATGGTATCGATTTCACGTTGCTGTTCAGCCAATGGCAACATTGGAAAGACCTACCGCTGTACCGCACCGTCAGTGAAGAGGAGTACAACCGCCACGCCCGCCGTCTCCGTCAACGCATTCTCTCCCTGGTAAAGGGATGAAAAGACGCTGAGGTGTCTTTCTTGGGGCATTTACCGAAGGGATTTAAGCGTAATTACGGTGATTTCAGGATTGGCGCCGAAACGGAAGGGAGCGGTACAGCCCAAACCTACATTGACATAGAGCGTCTGACCGCCCTCGTCGTAACGGCCGTCGGTATGCAGGAAGGTGACTGCGGCCGGTGTCCAACCGAACAGACGGATCTGGGCGGCATGCGTATGGCCGGAAAGCGTCAGCGGAATGTCGGTGTCGTGCAGCACCTCGGCCACCCAATGGCTGGGGTCATGCGAAAGCAGGATACGGAACCCCCCGGTTCCCTCCATCGCCTTCGGCAAATTTCCCATATCGACCGTCTTGAATCCCTGGTTGGAACAATTTTTATTATCCACGCCCAGAATCGTGATAAACGAGCCGTCGTCGGCGGAAATGCGAATGTGTTCGTCGCGCAGCAGGGTCCAACCCAGTGTATTCCGCTGAAACTCCACCAAGGCCTCCACCGCCCGCATACGGGCCGCCGAATCACGGGCCAGCGTAGGTTCGTAGATCAGAAAATCGTGATTGCCCAGCACCGAAACCACCCCGTGACGGGCATGAAGCCGGCGGATTGCGGCCGCATAGGGTTCGGCTTCCTGACGGCCGATGGTCACCAAGTCGCCGGTAAAGCAGATCAGATCGGGCTGCTGGGCATTGATACTGTCCACAAAACGCTCCAGTTGCCTGGGATTGTCATCGAATGTGGAAAGGTGCAAATCCGATATTTGAACGATCTTGAACCCGTCAAACGCCAGGGGCAGACCGCGGTGCGTGTACGTCACATTCACCACCGCGGCACGCCAGCGGCCGATGTAATACCCGTACGCCATCGTGACCCAGAAGAGCACCACCAAGCCGACCGCCGTCCAGCCGAAAGGAGCATAGGAAATCGAATGGTTCGTGCAGCGGGCGATCAGCCAGGCAATCAACCAGATCAAATGGGGAACCAGAGCGATCAACAGGCTGAGGACCAGCATGAACACCAACAGCATTTTAGACATGGACATGGGCATAGGGCGTCGTATTTTCGGGTGCAAAAGTAAGAAAGAACCGGCAAACATACAAATATAAAAGCCCGTCCGGGAAAACGGACGGGCTTCCTATCCTGACAAGGAGGATTAATCCTTGAATTTGGCGCAGATGTACTCGCGGTTGAGGCGGGCGATGTTGGAGAGCGAAACACTCTTCGGACACTCGGCGGCACAGGCACCCGTATTGGTGCAATTACCGAAGCCCAGCTCGTCCATTTTACCCAACATGGCCTTGACACGGCGGGCTGCCTCCACCTTACCCTGCGGGAGCAGGGCCAGCTGGCTCACCTTGGCGGCCACGAACAACATGGCCGAACCGTTCTTGCAGGCGGCGGCACAGGCACCGCAACCGATGCACGAAGCGGCATCCATCGCCTCATCGGCATCTTTCTTGGGAATAGGAATGGCGTTGGCATCGGGAACACCGCCCGTATTGACGGATACGAAACCACCGGCTTGCATGATCTTGTCGTAGGCACGACGGTCCACCATCAAGTCCTTGATGACCGGGAAGGCGTTGGAACGCCACGGCTCAACGGTAATCGTGTCACCGTTCTTGAACTTGCGCATGTGCAGCTGGCAGGTGGTGATGGCGCTGTCAGGACCATGCGGATGACCGTTGATGTAAAGCGAACACATACCGCAGATACCCTCACGGCAGTCGTGGTCGAACACCACCGGCTCCTTGCGCTCACTGACGAGCTTCTCGTTGAGGACATCCAACATCTCGAGGAACGAGCTGTCGGTCGAAATATTGTCCAATTGGTATGTTTCAAAACCGCCCTTTGCTTTGGGACCGGCCTGACGCCATACCTTAAGCGTGATATTGATTGTTTTTTCCATATCCGGTTAATTCTTGTAGTTTCTGGTTTTACGTTCGGTGAACTCGTAGTCGAGCGGTTCCTTGAGCATCTTGGGTGCCACGCCCTCGCCCATGTATTTCCAGCAGGAAACAAACGAGAACTTGTCATCCTGACGCAGCGCCTCACCTTCGGGAGTTTGGTACTCTTCACGGAAGTGACCACCGCAGGACTCCTCACGCTGCAGGGCGTCGCGTGCCATCAAATCGCCGATTTCAATGAAGTCGGCCAGACGCAGCGCTTTCTCCAACTCAACGTTGAGATCATCCTTGTCACCGGGGACAAACACATTCGACCAGAACTCCTTGCGGATTTCGGCCAGTTTCTCAATGGCGGTTTCCAAACCGGCCTTGGTCCGGCCCATGCCGACGTACTCCCACATCACCAGACCCAACTCACGGTGAATGCTGTCCACCGAACGGTTGCCCTGAATGGCCATGATCTTGTCGATTTTGGCCTTGACCGCATTCTCAGCTTCCGCAAATTCGGGAAGGTCCGTACTCATGCGGGGAACACTGATCTGGTCGGCCAGATAGTTCTGAATGGTGTAAGGCAGCACGAAATAGCCGTCGGCCAGACCCTGCATCAAAGCCGATGCGCCCAGACGGTTGGCACCGTGGTCCGAGAAGTTGGCCTCACCGATGCAGAACAGACCTTTGACGGAAGTCTGCAGTTCGTAATCAACCCAGATACCACCCATCGTATAGTGGATGGCGGGGAAAATCATCATGGGATCCTCGTACGGATTTTCGTCCACGATCTTTTCGTACATTTGGAAGAGGTTACCGTACTTGGCGGCTACCACATCCTTACCCAGGCGTTGGATGGCTTCCGAGAAGTCGAGGAATACAGCCAAACCGGTCGAGTTGACACCGAAACCGGCGTCGCAGCGCTCCTTGGCGGCACGTGAAGCCACGTCGCGGGGAACCAGGTTGCCGAAGGCCGGATAGCGGCGCTCCAGGTAATAATCACGGTCCTCTTCGGGAATATCACGACCCTTCAGACGACCCTCCTGCAAAGCCTTGGCATCCTCCAGTTTCTTGGGTACCCAGATGCGGCCGTCGTTACGCAGCGATTCGGACATCAGTGTCAGCTTGGACTGGAAGTCACCGTGCTTGGGAATACAAGTCGGGTGGATCTGAGCATAGCAGGGATTGGCGAAGTAAGCACCCTTGCGGTACATCTGCATGGCAGCCGAACCGTTCGACGCCATGGCGTTGGTCGAGAGGAAGAAGGTGTTGCCGTAACCACCCGAACCAACTACAACCGCGTGGGCGAAGAAACGCTCAATGCGGCCCGTCACCAGGTTGCGTGCGATGATAACGCGGGCGCGGCCTTCGATAACAACGATGTCGAGCATTTCGTAGCGCGAATACATCTTCACCTTGCCTTTGCCGATCTGACGGCTCAAGGCCGAATAGGCACCCAGCAGCAACTGCTGGCCGGTCTGGCCCTTGGCGTAGAACGTACGCGAAACCTGGGCGCCACCGAACGAACGGTTGTCGAGCAAACCGCCGTACTCGCGGGCGAACGGCACACCCTGGGCGACACATTGGTCGATGATATTGTTGGACACCTCAGCCAAACGGTACACGTTGGCTTCGCGGGCACGGTAGTCACCGCCCTTGATGGTGTCGTAGAACAAACGGTAAACCGAGTCACCGTCGTTCTGGTAGTTTTTAGCGGCATTGATACCACCCTGGGCGGCAATGGAGTGCGCGCGGCGGGGCGAATCCTGAATACAGAAACTGAGTACGTTGAACCCCATTTCCGCCAACGAGGCGGCGGCGGAGGCTCCGGCCAGACCCGTACCGACTACGATAACGTCCAAACGACGCTTGTTGGCGGGATTGACCAGTTTCTGATGAGCCTTGTAGTTGGTCCATTTCTCGGCCAGCGGTCCGGCGGGAATCTTGGCATCGATCTTTTCGTCGTCGCCCTTGAGGACATCGGCCACCTTGCCGGCAACCTTCTTGACAGCAGCTTCGGCAACCGCCTTCACTGTTTCAGCTATCTCTTGTTCTTTCTTAGCCATAATGCTTTGTGTTTATTGGTTCGACGATTATGCACAGCATCCCATGCAGAAATAATAGACAACAACCGAAGCGAACATCAGCACGACCAGGGTGGCTACAATGTTCGAAAGGCACTTGATGCGGGGCATCCAGATATTGTTGTTCAAGCCCAGCGAATGCAGAGCACTCCAAACACCGTGGGTCAGGTGGAACCACAAGGCGCCCAGCCATACCATGTAAAGAGCGGCCCAGTACCATTTGGAGAACGTCATCCGGATCAATTCCATGCCGGAGGCCGGTTCCTCACCGAGAATCTCCACCAACTGCATTTTAGCCCAGAAATGAGCCAGGTGCATGCACAGACCGAGCACGATGATGAGGCCGAGGGCAAGCATGTTCTTGGAAGCCCATTCCACACCGTCCTGGCGTTCAACCACCGCGTAGCGCTCCGTACCACGGGCGCGGTAGTTCTGAATGGAGAGGATGAAGGCGTACACGATGTGCACAAACACCAGGAAACCCAAACCGGCAGTACCCACCAGGGCGTACCAATTGGCTCCCAGCATCTCACAGATCCATTCATACCCTTCCGGAGAAATGATGGCGACGAGATTCATGCTGGCATGGAACAGCAGGAACAGGACCAGGGAAGCGCCCGTGATACTCATCACGAACTTTCTTCCGACAGACGAATTAAATAACCACATAAAGTTTTGATTAGTAAAAAATGATTAATTTTATTGCCAATAATGAGTGACAAAAATACGCGATTTAGGCGGAACCACAAAAAAATACGACAAAAATCCGCTATCTTTGCCCTCAAATTTTTCGACAGTCCCGGATTTTATGAAAAATACCTTCCATACCTACTGCCGCCGCAACTGGTTGTTCTGGGCGGGCATGCTCCTGCTGACGGGAGCCGCCGGAATCGTGCTGGCGGTGTACGGAAAGATCGGAGCACAACAGATGCTGAACGCCTGCCACACCCCGGCAGCCGATGTATTCTTCCGCTACTACACCTATGTGGGAGGCGGTTTCCCCACCTATTTCGCCTTGGCCGTCCTGCTGCTCTGGCGGTTGCGCGACGGGGTGTACCTGCTGGCCGGCCAGCTGGCCGCCGCGCTGCTGACCCAGCCGCTCAAATGCTTGTTCGCCCACCCGCGTCCGGTAACGCTTTTCAATACATTGGGGCTTGAGCATCTTCCCTTTATGGACATTGCTCCCGGCGGATACACCTCCTTCCCGAGCGGGCACACATCGGCGGCCTTCGCGCTGTTCGCCTGCCTGGCCGCCCTGCTCCCCTACCGGAAATACGGTTGGCAGCTCGTAATGCTGTTCCTGGCCGCTCTGGTGGCCTACTCGCGCATCTACCTGTCCGCCCACTTTTTGGACGACCTCATGGCCGGCGCCCCCGTCGGCGCACTGGCGGCAGCCATCGCCTACATCCCTCTGTACGCTTGGTCCTGGGGGGATTTCTCTCCGGTCGGACGGATTCTTCAAAAACTGAAAAAAACAGCTGATTCAGAATGAAGTCGGGCGCCTATCAATTCCACACCCTCGGCTGCAAGCTGAACTTCGCCGAATCATCCTTCCTGGGCAGGCAACTCACAGAAGCGGGATTTCATAAGGCCGCCGAAGGCGAGGAGCCGGATGTGTGCATCATCAATTCGTGCACCGTCACCGACACCGCCGACAAAAAGGGGCGGCAGCTGATCCACCGCATCCGGCGGGAACACCCGGACGCCTTTCTGGTGGTAACCGGCTGCTATGCCCAACTGCGGGGCGATGAAATCGCCGCCATGGACGGTGTGGACCTCGTACTCGGTGCCAACGACAAATTCAAGCTCGCCGACTACCTGAGCCAGAACATCGCCCACCAGCCCGTCATCAGCGACACCCGGCACATGACCCCTTTCTTCGGCGCCTGTTCGAAGGAGGACCGGACCCGCTACTTTCTGAAAATACAGGACGGTTGCGACTGTTTCTGTTCCTACTGCGCCATTCCGTTCGCCCGCGGCCGCAGCCGCAGCGGTCGGATCGACGACATTGTCCGCAGCGCGCACGAGGTGGTGGAAAACGGTGGCAAAGAGATCATTCTGACAGGAGTCAACATCGGGGACTTCGGCAAAAACACGGGCGAGCGCCTTATCGACCTGCTCCACCGCCTGGATGCTGTCGAGGGCCTGCACCGCATCCGCATCTCCTCGATCGAACCGGATCTGCTGACGGACGAAATCATTGATTTCACCGCCGGATCCAAACTTTTCATGCCACACTTTCACATACCCCTTCAATCGGGCAGTGACAAAGTGCTACGAATCATGCACAGACGTTATGACACCGCGCTCTTCGCAGCGAAAATACACAGGATACGCCAAGTCCTCCCCAACGCCTTCATCGGCATTGACATCATCGCCGGTATGCGTGGTGAGACTGCAGCGGATTTTGAGGATTCCTACCGTTTTGTATCCGGACTGGAGTTCGCGCAACTGCACGTATTCCCCTACTCCGAACGGGCGGGAACCGCCGCGCTCCGGCAGGAGGGACCGGTGCCGGAAAAGGAGAAGAAAGCCCGCACGGTCCGTCTGATCGAACTTTCCGCACAGCACAAAGCCGCCTTCGTACAGGCACAGACCGGCACGCGGCACGAGGTGCTGTGGGAGGCGTCGCGCAAACGGGGCTTCCTGTTCGGGTTTACCGACAATTATATCCGCGTGCGCACCCCCTATGATGCGTCTAAAATCAATCAATTGGAAGAAATAACCCTTAACGAGGAACATATCGCCCATGATGAAGTTTGACCTGCTGCACACCGATGCCAAAACCCACGCCCGCGCCGGCATTCTGCACACGGCGCACGGCGACATCGAAACTCCCATTTTCATGCCGGTGGGCACGGTAGGGTCGGTCAAGGCTGTGCACGCCCGCGAGTTGGCCGATGACATCCATGCGCAGATCATTCTGGGCAACACCTACCACCTGTACCTGCGCCCCGGCACGGCCATCTTGGAACAATGCGGCGGCCTGCACAAGTTCAATGCCTGGAACGGCCCCATTCTGACCGACAGCGGCGGGTTTCAGGTCTTTTCGCTGGCCGATGCGCGCAAGCTCACCGAAGAGGGCGTCACCTTCCGCTCGCACATTGACGGATCCAAGCACCTGTTCACCCCGGAGCGCACGGTCGATATCCAACGCAGCATCGGCTCTGACATCATGATGGCTCTGGACGAATGCTGTCCCGGCGATGCCGATTACGCATACGCGAAAAAATCGCTGGGCCTGACCCAACGCTGGCTTGAGCGCGGTGTCAAGCGCTTCCGCGAGACGGAGCCGCTCTATGGCTATGAACAGGCATTTTTCCCCATTGTACAGGGCTGTGTGTATCCGGATCTGCGCCGGGCCGCGGCCGAGCACGCAGCCGCTCAGGACTGTGTGGGCAACGCCATCGGCGGGCTGGCCGTAGGCGAGCCGACCGAACAAATGTACGAAATGGTTGAGGTGGTCAACGAAATCCTGCCGGCCGACAAGCCCCGTTACCTGATGGGGGTGGGCACGCCGGCCAATCTGCTCGAAGCCATTGAGCGCGGCGTGGACATGTTCGACTGCGTGATGCCGACCCGCAACGGCCGCAACGGCATGCTCTTCACCTGGCAGGGTACCATCAACATCCGCAACAAAAAGTGGGAGAACGACTTCAGTCCCATCGACGCCGCCTCCGACTGTTGCGTGGACCAACAGTACAGCAAGGCCTACCTGCGCCATCTCACCATCGCCGGCGAACTGCTCGGCCTGCCGATCGCCTCCATCCACAACCTGGCCTTCTACCTGCAATTGGTAAAAGAAGCACGGAGGCACATCCTTGCCGACGATTATCCGGCGTGGAAGGCCTCCGTGCTGCCTAGAATCTCGCAAAGGTTGTAACCATTACCCTTCGCCAACAAAAGCGGGGACGATGAAAACATCGTCCCCGCTTCGTTATAGGCACATACGGATTATTTCTTCACCAGGAATGCGGCGCAACCCTCGCAAACACCGACACCACTGATGACACGATTGAACAGACTCGCCGTACCATTGTCGTCCAACGACAGATGGAAACCTCCCAATTCGGCACAGTTGATCGTATAGACATGCCAATCGCCATCGCTCGGGATGTCCATCACATGATTGACGTCATTGCCGCCGGACGACGGGGTCGAAGCCCAGAACACTTGATTCGCTTCCCCGAAACCAACCAATTGGGCATTCGGTACCGTAGTCTGATCGGGATTGCGCATGACGAGCACGAAGTCCCACTCCGACTCGTGTCCCTTGACAGCCGACTCATACGCCGACATGACGGCACTGGCCTGCATGGCGTATTCGCCATCTGATCCACTATAAAGGGAATTGCCGGCGCCACCCCAACCTTGACTGGCACCTACGTTGACCGAACACCAACCCGTGCCACCCGTAAAGGGATCGGGAAGGGTCCCCTGCTGAAGAACATCCGTATTCCATCCCCAAATCGTCAGGTACTCGCCGTTCGGACGCAAATCGAGCGTAACCTTGTTGGCAATTTGCCGGAAGGTGGCGTCGGTCATTTCATACACAATGAATTCGGAACCATTGAGTACGCTCATCGCATTGCCTTTGCGGGTTACCTTGACCTTCTTGACCACGGCACCGCTACCGGTCGCAACCATGATTTCAGCCTCATCGGTATTGATCGTCGTATTGGCGTCGACCGTCACTTGGACAACTGCACCTGCATTGCCGCTGCCTTGCGACAAACGCAACCAAGATGCGCTGCACGAAACCGTCCAGGCATCATCCGTCGTAATGGTCAAGTCAAACTGTCCGCCCTGACTCTCCACCGTCTGGGAAACGGGATTGACAGCCAGACCGCCATTCAAGCTTCCACCCTTCACCAGGAAGGCGGCACAGACATCGCAAACACCGACACCACTGACAACACGGCTGAACAACGTCGCTGTTCCGTTATCGTCCAACGCCAAATGGAAACCACCCAACTCGGCACAGTTGGTGGAATATACATGCCAATCTCCATCGCCAGGGATGTCC
>JAGDAS010000057.1 GCA_017959385.1 Paludibacteraceae bacterium | reverse complement strand
GATTGTAGTTTTGCTAAAAAAGCTACAATCATGGAACAAATCAAACTGAAAAAAGGCAAGTATTACCGGGTTTACAACCAGAGTATGGGCAGCGACGATTTGCAAGTCTACTGCCAAGTGACGAACAGTGGCCAATCGGTGTCGGTCACCGACCCGGACGGCACGCGCGAGTACCTGCGCTATGCGGGTATCCGCCTCTCGCGCCGCATCACCTGCGCCGGTGATGTGTGGTGGAAGATCGGCCGGGGCCGCATCATCTGCACGGGCGACGGCTACGAGTACATCGAGTGCATCAAGGAGGAGTTTGAAAAGTTCGCCAGCGAGTACCTGTGGTTCGCATCGGCAATCGGCCTGAAACCCGATAAAATGGACCAATAAGGACCAGAGGAAAGGCGTGCGGGGTTGGAAAATTTTAGTATTTTTGGAGAGTGGAAAGAAAAACGCAATGATCTCTGATAAAATTGTTGTGAAAATCCCCGAATTTGTTGTATCTTCGTTAATTGGTATTTTTCATATAGTAGAGCATGGAGACAAAAGCTTTTGAATTGACGAAACTTGCGTATGCAGCCGATGCCTTGGAACCGGCAATCAGCCGGCAAACCCTTGAATTTCATCATGGGAAACATTTGGCCGGGTATGTGAACAATCTCAACAATCTGATCCAAGGAACTGATTTTCAGCATCGTTCTCTGGAAGAAATCGTACTGAGCTCCGATGGCGCCGTTCGCAATAACGCTGGTCAGATTTTGAACCACAATTTATATTTCGAGCAATTCGCAAAGACTCCTAAATCCGTTCCTACCGGTAAATTGGCGGAGGCCATAACGCGTGATTTCGGCTCGTTCGAGGCTTTCAAGGATGAATTCCAGAAAAAGGGGGCAACACTCTTCGGTTCCGGATGGGTATGGCTTTCGGCTGATCAAAACGGCAAGTTGGTGATTACCCAGGAATCGAATGCTTCAAATCCCATCCAACAGGGCTTGCGTCCGCTGCTTACGTTCGATGTGTGGGAACACGCATATTATTTGGATTACCAGAACCGCCGCCCCGATCATTTGGCCGCCTTGTGGCAGATTGTTGATTGGAACGTGATAGAAAAGCGGTATTAGTTTCCCAACCGCTTTCATTGAATATTCGCAGTAGCCCCCCACTCCCTACGCAGGAAGGAACTTGTAGGTCATCAGCTGGTAGGCCAGACGGGCGGCGAGGTAATCGGAGGCTTTGTCGTACGGATTGGGGCACAGCTCCACCAGGTCCATGCCCACCACATTTTTGGCTGCGAACACCCTTTTCAGAAAATGCAGGACTTGGTAATACGACAGGCCACCGGGTTCGGGCGTGCCGGTTGACGGCAGCACAGACGGATCAAACACATCGAGGTCGATGGTCAGATAGACATTCTCCGAAAGGGAAGCGACCGCCTCGTTGAACCAGTCTTCGGAAGAATAGATCTGATGCGCATAAAAAATCCTGCTCTTGGCGGCATAGGGCAACTCCTCGCAGCACATACTGCGGATACCCACCTGCACCGTGGCGGCCACCTCCTGCGCCCGGTTCATCACACAGGCATGGTTGAGCGGCGTGCCTTCGTACTCCGGCCGCAGATCGGAATGGGCGTCAAGCTGCAGCACCGTCAGACCGGGGAAACGCTCCGCCGCCGCCCGGATGGCGCCGATGGACACCGTATGGTTGCCCCCCACCGTTACCGGAAATTTGCCGTCGTCCCAAAGGCGTCCGGCAGCCCGCCGCACCGCCTCGCACAATTGTTCGGGCGAAGCATCGTCGGTAACAGGCGGCATTGTGGCAATACCCTGCCGGTACACCTCGGTACCCGTTTCCAAATCCAGGTTCTCCAATGCGAACGAAGCCTCCAGAAAAGCCTCCGGCCCCTTGTCCGCCCCCTTCACCCAGGTACTGGTCTTGTCGTAGGGTACAGGCAGCACCGCAATCTTGGCACGGCCGTAATCGCGGTATTCGTCTTCAAAATCTCCAAAAGGAATCATAGCGTGTCCATTAGTAACCGAGAATCTTGAGCATCGATTTGTACGACTGCTCTTTGGCAAACAATTTGGTGGTGTATTCCCCCTCCTCGTCACGGTCAATCACCACATGCTTGGGAGCCGGAATGAGGCAGTGCTGGATGCCGCCGAAACCGGCCAACGCCTCCTGATACGCACCCGTATGGAACAAACCGATATACTGTGGCTGCTCGTCGTTCGGGTCGATCTTGGGCAGGAAGATGGCATTGTTGTGCCCGGCGCTGTAAAAATCCTCGCTGTCGCAGGTCAGCCCCCCCAGGTGCACGCGCTGGTACTCCTTGTCCCAGTGGTTGATGGCCAAAAGGATGTAGCGCTGGCTGATGGCCCAGGTGTCGGGCAGCGTGGTGATGAACGAACTGTCGATCATATTCCACGACTCGCGGTCGTTCTGCTGCTTCTGGTTGACAATGCTGTAGAGAATGGCACCGCTCTCCCCTACGGTAAACGATCCGAATTCCGTGAAAATATCCGGTTCGGGCACCCCGTTCTGCGAGCAGATGTTTTTGATCTGCGCCACAATCTCCTCGGCCATGTACTCGTAGTCGTAGTTGTAGTCCAGGTGCGTGGCGATGGGGAAACCGCCGCCAATGTCGAGCGCGTTGAGCTCCGGGCAGATCTTCTTGAGCTCACAGTACAGTTCCACCGCCTTGCTCAACTCACTCCAATAATAGGCCGTATCCTTGATGCCGGTATTGATAAAAAAGTGCAGCAGTTTGAGCTCCGCATTGGGATTGTCCTTGATTTTCTCGTAATAATAAGGAAGAATGTCGTTGTAACGGATGCCCAGACGCGAAGTATAGAAGTCGAATTTGGGTTCCTCCTCGGATGCAATCCGGATACCCACCTTGCACTTGCCCTTGAAATCCTGCTGCAACCGGTCCAACTCGAACTTGTTGTCGAGGATGGTGATTACATTCTGGTATCCTTCGTCAATCAAATGTTGGATGTTCTCAATGTATTGGGGACGCTTGAATCCGTTGCAGAGAATGTAATTCTCCTTCGAGAATTTGCCGTTGGCATACATTTCCTCGATAAGATTGATGTCAAACGCCGACGAAGTCTCCACATGCACATCGTGCTTGAGCACCTCTTCCAACACGAATGAGAAATGCGAACTCTTGGTACAGTAACAATAATGGTAATCCGCATTGTAATCCACTTTCGCCATTGCTACATTGAACATACGGCGCGCTTTTTGAATTTGCTGGGCAATGCGGGGCAAATAGGTTATCCGCAGCGGCGTTCCATACTGCTCAATAACATCCATCAGCGGTATATCATTGAAATACAGCTCATTGTCAACAATCCGAAACTCATCGGTCGGAAATTCGGACGTCTGCTCAATCAAGTCAACATACTTGTTTTTCATTTCAAAAGAAAATTTAACCGAGTTACATGCTCCAAAAATTCACCAAGTAACACACTTACTTTTTCATTCCGCTGGCAAAGATAAAGAAATGAAAATAGAAAAAGCAAGGCGGAAGCGATTTTTTACACCTCCGCCCTTATTTTACAAACAAACCACCTGAATCCTTAACAACATCCCGCCAACGCTTCGGCGCAACGCTCGCCGTCAATGGCGGCCGAAACGATACCTCCGGCATAACCGGCCCCCTCCCCGCAGGGGAAAAGGCCCTGCAGACCGACCGCCTGAAGGGTTTCGCGGTCGCGCTCCACACGCAAGGGGGACGACGTACGGGTCTCCACGCCGAGCAGCATGGCCTCGCGCGTCAGGAACATGCGGTTCCAACGTCCGAACGTGCGGAATCCCTCCTGCAGGCGCGAAGCGACTCCGTCGGGCAACAGCATTTGCATGGGATGCGACAGCGTGCCGGGCACATACGAACTCACGGGCAGGTCGAACGAAACCTTGCCATTTACAAAATCGGTCATACGCTGGGCCGGAGCCGTCTGGCGGTGTCCCGCCGCTTGGAAGGCGTCGTGTTCCATCTTTTCCTGGAAGCGCATGACCGCAAACAAATCCGCTTCACCACCGGGCACATCCTCCGGACGCACCTCCACCACCATGCCCGAATTGGCCCACTTCGAACCCCGGTTGGAGGGCGACATGCCATTGACCACCAATTGGTCCGGACCCGTGGCGGCCGGTACGACAAAACCGCCCGGACACATACAGAACGAATAAACACCCCGTCCGCGCACCTGCGTGACAAAGCTGTACTCGGCCGGCGGCAGCCAGGGACCGCGCCCCTCGGCACTGTGGTACTGCATCCGGTCAATCAGCTGCTGCGGATGTTCCAGCCGGACCCCTACCGCAATCCCCTTGGGCGACAGCACCACCTGCTGTTCGTGCAGGAAGCGGTACACATCGCGCGCCGAATGGCCGGTGGCCAAAATCACCGGCCCCGCAAACGTTTCGCCCGACGCCGTGCACACCCCCGTCACCCGGCCGTCGGAGAGCAGCAGGCGCTCCACGCGGGTCTGAAAATGCACTTCGCCTCCGCAGTCCAGAATGCGCTGACGGATATTGCGGATCACCTGCGGCAGCTTGTCGGTACCAATATGCGGATGCACATCGACCAGAATATTGGGATTGGCGCCATGCAGGCAGAAGATGGACAGAATACGGTCCACATCCCCCTTCTTTTTGCTGCGCGTAAAGAGCTTGCCGTCGGAATAAGCCCCGGCGCCGCCTTCACCGAACCCGTAGTTCGACTCCGGATCGACCGTATGCTTACGCGAAATGGCCGCCAGATCGACCTTGCGCGACGACACATCCTTACCCCGCTCCAGCACAATCGGGCGGCGCCCCAGCTCAATGAGCCGGAGGGCGGCGAACAACCCGCCGGGACCGGCGCCGACCACCACGGCCGGCGGACAGGCCGACACGTCCCGGTAGGCCATGGACAGGCACTGCGGCTCAACAGCCGGCTCGTCCACAAACACCCGCACCCGGAGCTGCAGCATCACCACGCGCTGCCGGGCATCGACCGAGCGGCGCAGAATGCGCACCCCCGTCACCGACGACGCCGCAAGCCCCTTTTCCCGCATGAGGAACTGAATCAGCTTCGCCTCGTCGGCAGCCACGGGCGGCAACACGCGTATATCGTATTCTTGTACCATATCGATAAAAAAAATGCCGTTCCGAAGAACGGCATTTAACAGACCTATACCGCTTATTCGGCGGCGGGAGTTTCGGCTTCGGCGGCGGGAGCGGCTTCCTGCTGCTGTTCGGCGGCAGCCTCTTGGGCGGCAGCTTCCTTGGCAGCCTCTTCCTGTGCGGCCAGCTGGTCAGCCTTCTTCTTGGCGACAGCGGCGGCCTTGGCCTTGTTCACTTCCTTCTCAGCCTCCAGACGCTCCTTGGCGGATGCGATCTTGTCGGCCTTCACCTTCTCAACGATCTTGTCCTGCTTCTTGGCTTTTTCAGCCTTCCAGTCAGCCAGACGCTTTTCAGCTTCTTCCTGCGTGAAAGCACCCTTGGCCACACCTCCCTGGAGATGCTTCATCAACATCACACCTTCCTGCGAAAGGATGTTGCGAACCGTATCGGTGGGTTGTGCGCCGCAGTTCACCCATTTCAAAGCGGCTTCGAAGTTTAAGTCTACCGTGGCGGGATTGGTGTTCGGGTTGTAGGAACCGATCCGTTCGATAAACCTGCCATCACGTGGCGCTCTTACATCGGCGATAACGATATGATAGTAAGCATATCCCTTACGGCCGTGTCTCTGCAATCTAATTTTAGTTGCCATTTTTTGATAATTAAATAATGAATACTTCAGTGCATTGCACGAATGCGGGCGCAAAGTTAGCACAAATTTCCCGAACCGGCAAGAAAACCGGCCGGAATTTTCGCCCAATCCACAGCGGAAACTGTCAACCGATTGTTCATAACTCACCGCGTTTTCCCGTCAAGGGCTGATGAAAACTTGTTACCTTTGTCTCGTGCAAAAATTAGCCGGACATATCGAACGCCTCCTTTCGGAAAATGACCTGGTCATCCTTCCGGGATTCGGCGCGCTGGTGGCGCAACGCTCCGGCTGCCGCCGCGAGGGCGCATGGCTGCTGCCGCCGTCCAAACAGCTCTCGTTCAACCCGTCCGTCCGCCACGACGACGGTACGCTGGCCGCCTCCTACATGTGCACCGGAGCCTGCAGTTATGAACAGGCCGGCCGGATGGCCGCCGACGACCTGCGGGCGTTCACCGGGCTGCTCGACAGCGGCCGCAGCGTCAAACTGGACCGGATCGGCATTTTCCGTAAGGAAGAAGGCCGGATCCGATTCGAACCGGACCGCCGGGGATTTCCCGTGCCGGAATCGTACGGCCTGAAACCCGTGTGCTTCAGCGCTTTGGACCAAGACCAGCCCACAGCGGAACGCCCGGTGGAACCGGCTGAGCAACCCGCTCCCGTCATCGACCTGGCACCGCGCCGGCGCACCGCCTATTCCGTGATTGCCGTGGCCGCCACGCTGCTGCTCCTGTTGCTGCCTACCGGACTGGACCGCAGTTCCATTCGGCTCGAGACCGCCGGCTGGACACCGCGCAGCCTGGAGGTCGAACCGCTCGATACGCTGCTGCAGGCCGAAGCCCTGCCGGAGGACGAAACGGAAGAGGAGGAACCCGCCACTCCCTACCACCTTATTATAGGAAGTTTCAAAACCCAGCGGCAGGCCGTCAAGATGATGCAGACGGTCCCCACCGGCTGGCAGCCCTACCTCATCTACGCCGACGAGCGCTACCGCATCGCCATCGCCTCGTTTGAAACCGAAAGCGAGAGCGGGGACTACCTGGAGCGCTTCACCGCCGCCCAGCCCGCCTACCGTGATGCTTGGATTTTAACCCTGAACACCGAACCCTGACCACATGAAACGGAAAATTGTCATTACCGGCGCCGCCGGATTCATCGGATCGCACGTAATCCGACTGTTTGTGAACAAATACCCTGAGTAC
The DNA here is from genome assembly GCA_017959385.1 of Paludibacteraceae bacterium. GTDB lineage: Bacteria > Bacteroidota > Bacteroidia > Bacteroidales > Paludibacteraceae > Enterocola. The sequence continues at coordinate 7,191 of JAGDAS010000057.1, read as the reverse complement.
GACTGCTACAACCTGGACAACCTGACCTACGCCGGCAACCTGGAGAACGTCAAAGACCTGCAGGACAAACCCAACTACCATTTCATCAAGGGCGACATCACCGACACCGAATTCATCGAAAAGCTGTTCCAGCAGCATCGGTTCGACGGTGTGATCCATCTGGCCGCCGAATCGCATGTGGACCGATCGATCGCCGATCCGCTCTGCTTTATCCGCACCAACGTGCTGGGCACCGCCAACCTGCTGAACGCCGCCCGCAACCTTTGGAAGGACGACATGGAGGGCAAACGCTTCTACCACGTATCGACCGACGAGGTGTACGGATCGCTGGGGGCCGAAGGGTACTTTACCGAAAAGACCGCCTACTCGCCCCGCAGCCCCTACTCGGCTTCCAAAGCGAGCTCCGACCATTTCGTCCGGGCCTATTTCCACACCTACGGACTGCCCGTCGTAATGTCCAACTGCTCCAACAACTACGGATCCCATCATTTCCCTGAAAAGTTGATCCCGTTGGCCATCAACAACATACGTCACAACCAACCCATTCCCGTGTACGGCAAGGGCGCCAATGTGCGCGACGGGTTGTGGGTCGATGACCACGCCCGCGCCATCGATGTCATTTTCCACAAGGGGCGTTTGGGCGAAACCTACAACATCGGCGGCCACAACGAGTGGAGCAACCTTGACCTCATCAAGCTGCTCTGCCGCATCATGGACCGCAAACTCGGCCGGGAGGAAGGCACCAGCGAAAAGCTGATCACCTTCGTCAAAGACCGCGCCGGCCACGACCTGCGCTATGCCATCGACCCCACCAAACTGCGCGACGAACTCGGTTGGGAACCCTCCCTGCAGTTTGAGGAAGGGTTGGAAAAAACGGTGGATTGGTACCTGGCCAACCAGGAATGGCTTGACCATGTCACTTCCGGCGACTACCAGAAGTATTACGAGAAGCAGTACCAGGGACGTTGAAAATAAAGCGTGCAAAACTTTTGAGTGTATAAAGAAAAAGATGTAACTTTGCGCGTCCAAAATTTCGTGAAAATCACAAAACTAAACATATTTAGATTGTATGAAAAAGCATAACTTCAATGCAGGACCTTCCATCTTACCGAGAGAGGTCATCGAGAAAACCGCAGAGGCCGTTTTGGATTTCCAAGGCGAAGGACTTTCGATCCTGGAAATCAGCCACCGCGCCAAGTATTTCCAGCCCGTTGTGGACGAGGCGGTTGCCCTGGTCAAGGAACTTTTGAACGTTCCCGAAGGCTACTCCGTCATCTTCCTCGGCGGCGGTGCCTCCCTGCAGTTCTGTATGGTTGCCTACAACCTGCTTGAGAAGAAAGCCGCTTATCTGAATACCGGCGTCTGGGCGAAGAAGGCCCTCAAGGAAGCCAAGGGCTTCGGCGAGGTGGTCGAAGTCGCTTCGTCGGCCGACAAGAACTTCAACTACATTCCGCAAGGCTGGACCATCCCGGCCGATGCCGATTACTTCCACATCACGACCAACAACACCATCTACGGTACCGAGATCCGTGAGGACTTCAACTCGCCGGTTCCCATGGTGGCCGATATGTCGTCCGACATCTTCTCCCGTCCCGTTGACGTGAGCAAGTACGCCCTCATCTACGCCGGTGCCCAGAAGAACCTGGCGCCCGCCGGTGTAACCATCGTCATTGTACGCAACGACGTACTCGGCAAGGTGTCGCGCTACATCCCCACCATGCTCAACTACCAGACGCATATTGACAACGGTTCGATGTTCAACACGCCTCCCGTGCTGCCCATCTACACCGCTTTGCTGAACCTGCGCTATCTGAAAGCCAACGGTGGTGTGGCCGCTGTTGAAAAGAAGAACATCGCCAAGGCCGACCTGCTCTACAGCTACCTGGACAGCAGCAAGATGTTTACGCCGACCGTATTGGACAAGCCGAGCCGTTCGCGTATGAACATCTGCTTCGTGATGCGCGACGAGTACAAGGACAAGGAAGCCGACTTCCTGAAGTTCGCCACCGAAAAGGGAATGGTGGGCATCAAGGGCCACCGTCTGGTCGGCGGTTTCCGCGCCTCCTGCTACAACGCCCTGCCGATCGAAAGCGTTCAGGCGCTCATCGACTGCATGAAAGAATTTGAGAAACAAAACGCATAACAAGCACCGCAAAACCGGTCCTTGCGACCGGTTTTGTCGTTTTACACACATATCCTATGAAAGTTTTAGTTGCTACTGAAAAGCCGTTTGCAAAAGTTGCCATCGACGGCATCAAAGAAGTCATCGAACAGGCCGGTTTCGAACTCGCCCTGTTGGAAAAATACACGGAGAAGGCGCAGCTCCTTTCGGCCGTAGCCGATGCTGACGCCCTCATCATCCGCAGCGACAAAGTGGACGAAGCCGTACTGAAGGCCGCCAAGAACCTGAAGATTGTGGTTCGCGCCGGTGCCGGTTACGACAACGTGGATCTGGATGCCGCCACCCAAGCCGGTGTATGCGTCATGAACACACCGGGCCAGAACGCCAACGCGGTGGCCGAGCTCGCCCTGGGCCTGCTCGTCTATGGTGTGCGCAACCTCTACAACGGCACTTCCGGTTCCGAGCTGAAGGGCAAGAAACTGGGTATCCACGCCTACGGCAATGTAGGCCGCAATGTAGCCCGCATCGCCAAGGGCTTTGGTATGGACATCTACGCCTACGATGCCTACTGCCCCAAGGAAGTCATCGAGAAGGACGGCGTCAAGGCCTGCAGCTCGGTGGAGGAACTGTATTCGACCTGCCAGTTCATTTCACTGCATATTCCCGCCACGCCCGAAACGACCAAGTCGATCGGCAAGCGTCTGGTGGGTTCCATGCCCAAAGGCGCCTTCCTGTTGAACACCGCCCGCAAGGAAGTGATCAATGAGGAGGAACTCATCGCCCTGATGGAGGAGCGCGAGGACATCAAGTACCTGACCGACATTATGCCGGCCGCCAACGACACCTTCGCCGCCAAATTCGCCGGCCGCTATTTCGCCACCCCCAAGAAAATGGGTGCGCAGACCGCCGAAGCCAACATCAACGCCGGCATCGCCGCCGCCAAGCAGATTGTTGCCTTTATCAAGGACGGTGTGGAGAAATTCCGCGTCAACAAGTAAGCCGACCGCATCATGTCAAAACGGAGAAGGGAATCCCCCTCTCCGTTTTTTTTCACAACAAAACCAATCTATGAAAAAAATCATCCTCCTCCTGCTCCTACCCGCTCTGCTGGCGGGATGCCGCAACCGAAACACCAAACAACTGGTCATGACGGCCGCCGACATTTTGGGTAACCCGGCCTATCCCGCCATGTCGTACGGGGGCTATCGGGCTGCCACGCGCGACACGGTCCCTACCGTGGAGGACATCAAGGAAGACATGCGGTTGCTGGCAGCCATGAACATCAAACTCATACGCACCTACGATACCGGCGGCGGCCAGATGCCCAATCTGCTCAAAGCCATCAAGGAACTGCAGAAGGAGGATCCGGATTTTGAGATGTACCTGATGCTGGGTGCTTGGATCCAATGCAAAAACGCCCAAACCGACTCGGTCTGCCACGCAGAGGAGGATCTGGCGGGCAACACAGCCGAAATCGAGCGGGCGGTACAGATCGCGCGCGATTATCCGGAGATTGTCAAGTGCATTGCCGTAGGCAACGAATGCATGGTGCATTGGGCGGCGAGTTATTATGTATCGCCCAAAGTCATCCTCCATTGGGTGGAATACCTGCAGCAGAAGAAGGACGACGGTGAACTGCCCGCCTCGTTGTGGATCACCTGCTCGGACAACTTCGCCTCCTGGGGAGGCGGTCCGGAGGAGTACCATACCGACGATCTGAAAGCCCTGATCAACGCAGTCGATTTCCTGTCCATCCACACCTACCCCTTCCACGACTCCTATTACAATCCGGAGTATTGGACGGTGCCGGAGGCGGAACGGACCTTGAGTCCGGCAGAGCAGGCGGACCGGGCGGTGGCCCGTGCCGTTGAGTATGCGGTCGGGCAATACCGGCAGGTGCTGGCCTACCTGGATGAGCTGGGAGTCAGCAAACCGGTGCATATCGGAGAAACGGGCTGGGCCACGCAGGACGGCCCATCCAAGCGCGAGTCGCAATCGTCCGACATTTCGCTGGCCAGTTTCCTGGTCACCGACGACTTGTCGATGTACGGCATCGGAGGCACGGGTGCCGCCGACGAATACAAGGCCAAGGCTTACTACGACGGGCTGCGCGAATGGTGCAGCCGCAACCGGGTGACCTGCTTCTACTTCGAGGCGTTTGACGAGCCTTGGAAGGACAAATACAATGCGCAGGGATCGGAGAATCACTTCGGACTCATGGAGGGCAACCTGGCGAAATACGTACTATGGGACTTGGTGGACCAGGGTGCGTTTGAATCGCTGACGCGCGGAGGAAAGCCCATCGGCAAGACTTTTGACGGCGATGTGAAGGCGCTGAAGGAATCGATTTTACCGATAAGGGGAAAGTAAGGAGGGATTACGCGCTTCGTTACCCCTACCCGCCTGCCTGCAGCATTTATTCCCTCACTTTCTCGGGATTACGCGCCAAGCGCGTGATCCCTACCCGCCTGCCAGCAGCATTTATTCCCTCACTTTCACGGGATTACGCGCCAAGCGCGTGATCCCTACCCGCCTGCGGCGGGGCATTGCAAAGCAAAAAATAAACGGACGTTCAAGTAAACTTGACGTCCGTTTATTTTCGCTTTGCGGAAAGTGAGGGATTCGAACCCCCGGTACGGTTACCCGTACACCGCATTTCGAGTGCGGCCCTATCGACCACTCAGGCAACTTTCCTGATTGCGGTGCAAAGGTAGGATTTTTTTATGAAAATACTACCCTGCAACGCAAAAATTTATTTTCGTAAAGCACGCAACGCATTCAGCACTGCCAGAACCATCACACCGACATCGGCAAACACCGCCATCCACATATTGGCAAAGCCCAGGGCACCCAGCAAGAGGCAGAGTACCTTGATGGAAATGGCGAAAACAATATTCTGCCAGACAATGGCGATCGTACGACGCGCAATACGCACCGCCTGCGCCACACGCAGCGGATCATCGTCCATGAGCACCACCTCGGCCGCCTCAATCGCCGCATCGCTGCCGGCACCGCCCATGGCAATGCCGACATCGGCACGCATCAGCACCGGAGCATCGTTGATACCGTCGCCCACAAAAGCCACCATGGCATGTTCACCACCGGAAGCCATCAGGCGTTCCAAATGCTCCACCTTGCCCGCCGGGAGCAGTCCGCCATGCACCTCGTCGAGGTTCAGTTCGGCCGCCACACGGTCGGCCACCTCCTGCGAGTCACCGGTCAGCATGACCGTCCGCTCCACACCCATACGATGCAGGGCGGCAATCGCCTCACACGAGCTTTCCTTCACCACATCACCCAGCACAATATGGCCGGCATAGCGGCCGTCAATGGCCACATGCACCACGGTACCCGTATGCGAGCAATGGGCCGAACAAGCGATACCCAGCGTTTCCATCAATTTGGCGTTGCCGACCGCCACAGGCACTCCGTCGAGTTTGACCACCACGCCTTCCCCGGCATGTTCCTGAATTTCCGTCACACGGCTGCGGTCCAGTTCCCGACCGTAGGCACCGCGGAGCGAGGAGGCGATAGGATGCGAGGAGGAGCATTCCGCGAAAGCGGCCGCCTCCAGCACACGCATCCGGCGTTCGTTCTCGTTGCAGGCGATGTCGTGTACCGCCACCACCTCGAAGACGCCGCGCGTCAGTGTACCCGTCTTGTCGAGCACCACCGTTCGCAGCCGCGACAGCTTCTCCACCACCGTGCTCCCTTTGAGCAGGATGCCGGCACGCCCCGCTCCGCCGATACCGGCGAAGAACGTAAGCGGGATGCTGATAACCAGCGCACAGGGACAGGAAATCACCAGGAAGATCAAAGCTCGGTACACCCAGGTGCTCCAGGCAGGCTCCTGCCCCACCGCCAGCAGTACAAGCGGCGGCAACAGCGCCAACGCCAGGGCGCAGGCACAGACAATGGGCGTATATACCCGCGAGAAACGCGTGATGAATTGTTCGGATTTGGCTTTTTTCTGGTTGGAATGCTGCACCAGATCGAGGATTTTGGACACCGTCGATTCCCCGAACGATTTGGTGGTCCGAATGTGCAGCACACCTGTCAGGTTGATGCTGCCGCTGAGTGCCTCCACCCCCTTGCGGGCTTCGCGCGGCAGGGCTTCACCGGTCAGTGCGACCGTATTGAGCATGGAAACGCCCTCCTCCACCACACCGTCAATAGGCACTTTTTCGCCCGGTTGCACTACGATAACGGATCCCACCGCCACCGTTTCGGGAGCCACCTGCCTAAGCTGTCCGTCCTGCTCCACATGGGCGTAATCGGGCCGGATGTCCATCAGGGCGGTGATATTGCGCCGGCTCTTCGCTACGGCGTAGCCTTCAAAGAATTCTCCGATCTGGAAGAAGAGCATAACGGCTATGGCCTCGTTGTAATCGCCGGAACCCTCGTACAGGGCCAAGCCGAAAGCGCCCGCCGTGGCCACCATCATCAGGAAGTTCTCGTCGAAAACCTCTCCATGTGCGATCCCCTCCAGTGCTTCACGCAACACCGTCCAGCCTATGGTCAGATAGACCGCCAGATAGAGCGTAAGCCGCAGCCAGCCGTCAAGCGGTGCCCAGGATTCGGGTAGGAAGTGCAGCAGCCCCAACGAGGTCATGCAGATGCCGATACGCACCAACTGTCCGTTCGCGCCTCCCTCATGGTCGTGATGATGTTCGTGCCCGTGGTCATGCTCGTGGCAGGCACAAGCGTGACCGTGTTGATGATCGTGTTCGTGATGATGTGACATAAGCGTCGGTTTTTAATCCGTACAAAGATACGGTTTTCCGCGTTACACGCTACCGATCCGGCCGCAGCTTCCGCAAAAAATCCCTCCTTTTAGCGACCCCGCGCATTCCCCCTTCCCCTTTTCGGACTACCGTTTCCGAAAATGAAGAAAGGCGCAACGTGGGTTACACGCTGCGCCTTTTGCATTGGTAGTGAATTCAGGTTGTGATTGGGGATCGGCCACCGGACGGATCGTAAGTCCAAGCCAACGATTCTGACTCATGTTGAAGACCACCATGTCGTATCCCATGACAAAGGCCTGCGCTTTCAGGCATTTTTCATCCTTT
>JAGDAS010000056.1 GCA_017959385.1 Paludibacteraceae bacterium | reverse complement strand
GGATGATATCTTTCAGCAATACAGTGTCGTACACGCCTTGCAAGTAGGTCTGCGTTAGTGTACGACTCTTTATTACCTCTGCATATCCTCCATATTGCATATACTCATCCACTTCGTGCATGAATTTACCGCATTGTTCCGGTGTCTCTGGATGTTGGTCTATTTTTAAGTAACTTAGATTTTCTTTCAGCGAAAAAGGCAATATCTCGATTTTTAGGTATCGTCCAGTCAAAACAGTTGATAGTTCGGATGATAGCAATTTTGCGTTCGAACCCGTCAGTATCAGATTGGTCCCGCGTCTGTATAGTTTTTCAATCCACAATTCCCAACGATCCAAATTTTGTATCTCGTCCAACAGCAAGTATTCGTAATCAGGATATACTTCTTGTAGCAGTTGTGTCACCCTGTCTTCGTCAAAGTCTTGCAGCAGCTTGTTGTCATCGAAATTTAGATATGCATAGTTTGTTCCGTCTAACATTTGCAGACAGAATACAGACTTGCCTGCACGTCTGGCACCGCTTACCACTTTGATTAATGGCGATTGCAAATAATCCTTTATCGGTATGTTAATATATCGTTTCTGGTAACTTTTTGCAGCCAAGTAGTCCCGTTCGTGACGCTGCTGAAGGAGAACTGATTTCATGGTTTTCTGTTTATTATTTTTGTTCTATTGGACAAAAATGCCATTTTTTGTCCATTATACAAATTTTTTAATAAAAAAGTGAATGTATGTTTGATGATATATGAAATCGTTACAAGCCTTGCACGGATTTGTGGAATAAGATAGTGCAGTGTACCTTTGCTGAAGAACAAAAGGTAATCAAAAAACATACAAAAAAAAAGAGATGCAACCAACCTAAGTTGCATCTCTTCTGTTTATGGAGTAATCCTGTCGGATTACATCATGCCTCCCATACCGCCGCCCATCGGGGGCATGGCGGGAGCGGGATTCTCTTCCTTCTTGTCGGCGATGATGCATTCGGTGGTCAGCATCATACCGGCAATCGAAGCGGCGTTCTCCAATGCTACGCGGGTTACCTTGGCCGGATCGATCACGCCCGTCTTGAAGAGGTTCTCGTAGGTGTCGGTACGCGCATTGTAACCGAAGTCACCTTTGCCTTCGCGAACCTTTTGTACAATGACGGCACCTTCTTTGCCGGCATTGGCGACAATTTGCCGCAAGGGCTCCTCAATCGCACGCTTAACAATCTCAATACCGGTGGTTTCGTCTTCGTTCTCACCTTTGAGATTGTCCAAAGCGGCGCTGGCGCGGATGTAGGCGACACCGCCACCCGGCACGATACCTTCCTCCACGGCGGCACGCGTTGCGCTGAGTGCGTCGTCCACGCGGTCTTTCTTCTCCTTCATCTCCACTTCCGAGGGAGCACCGATATAGAGCACGGCCACACCACCGGCCAACTTGGCCAGACGCTCCTGCAGTTTCTCACGGTCGTAGTCGGAGGTCGTCTTCTCAATCTGAGCCTTGATCTGGGCAACGCGGGCGGCGATGGCGTCTTTCTTGCCGGCACCGTTGACGATGGTCGTGTTGTCCTTGTTGATGGTGATCGTGTCGGCCGAACCCAACAGGTCGATCGTGGCGTTCTCCAGCTTCAAGCCTTGTTCTTCGCTGATCACGGTACCGCCCGTCAGCACGGCGATGTCCTGCAGCATTTCCTTGCGGCGGTCACCGAAGCCCGGCGCCTTGACGGCGCAAACCTTCAGGTTGGCACGCAGACGGTTTACAACCAATGCAGTGAGGGCCTCGCTGTCCACGTCCTCGGCGATGATGAGCAGGGCGCGGTTGGATTGAACCGTCGATTCCAGCAGCGGCAGGATTTCCTTGAGGTTGGAGATCTTTTTGTCGTGGATAAGTACCAGCGGTTTCTCCATCACCACTTCCATTTTTTCTGAATCCGTCACAAAATAGGGAGAGAGGTAACCGCGGTCAAACTGCATACCTTCCACTACCTCGACGGTCGTGTCGGTACCCTTGGCTTCTTCTACCGTGATAACGCCTTCTTTCTTCACCTTGGCCATGGCGTCGGCGATGAGTTTGCCGATTTCGTGGTCGTTGTTGGCCGAAATGGTGGCTACCTGCTGGATCTTGTTGTTGTCGTCGCCGACGGCTTCGGCCTGCGATTTGATGCTTTCCACCACTTTGGCGACCGCTTTGTCGATGCCGCGCTTGAGGTCCATCGGATTGGCTCCGGCGGCTACGTTCTTCAGACCGACCGAAATGATCGACTGGGCCAATACCGTGGCGGTGGTGGTGCCGTCACCGGCATTGTCACCCGTCTTGGAAGCCACTTCCTTGACCATTTGGGCACCCATGTTCTGGAAGGCGTCGTCCAGTTCAATTTCCTTGGCTACGCTCACACCGTCCTTCGTGATGTGCGGTGCACCGAATTTCTTAGCCAGAATCACATTGCGTCCCTTGGGACCCAGCGTTACCTTGACTGCGTTTGCCAACGCGTCAACGCCCTTTTTCAGTTCGTCGCGGGCGTCGATATCGAATTTGATTTCTTTTGCCATGATTAGGAGTTTTTATCGGTTAATTTATCAGAGAGTTGCCAAAATATCGCTTTGGCGCATGATGAGGTATTTCTCACCTTCGAACTCGATTTCGGTTCCGGCATATTTGCCGTAGAGCACGGTGTCACCGGCCTTCACCACCATTTCCTCGTCCTTTGTACCGTTGCCGGTGGCGATGACTTTCCCCTGCAGGGGTTTCTCCTTGGCCGAATCCGGCAGGATGATGCCGCCGGCGCTCTTCTCTTCTGCGGCAGCGGGCTGGATCAGCACCCGGTCTGCCAATGGTTTGATACTCATAGTCAATGTATTTATTTAATTGTTAATGATTCGTTTGTCGGAACGTTTCATACGTTTCCGACCTATATCAGCATAGAACGTGCCAAAATAAAAAAAAGGCCGTTTTGACTGACAAAACGGCCTTTGAATCTGCAAAAATGTCGTATTACTCCGCTTCAGCGGCCGGCATGTCGGCAGCCGGTGCTTCGGAAGCGGGAACATTCTGCTCTACGATGTCGGTGACGTTGTTGCTGGAGTTGACGCTCTGCTTGGGCAGGAAGGCGGCGGAGGCGATTACCAGTACCGCGAGCAGACCAACCAGCGTCCAAGTGGCCTTTTCCAGGAAGTCAGCCGTTTTGCGGACACCCATGATGGCCGAAGCCTGGCTTTGACCGGCGGTCAGGCCACCTCCCTTGGGGTCTTGTACTAAAACGATAAGAATCAACAGGATGGCAACGATAACAGCCAATACGACCAATAAAGTGTACATAATTTATGCGTTATTTTTGATTAATTCCTCAATTTCTTTTATTCGGGATGCAAAGTAAGTACTTTTTTCCGGATATTTCAAATTTAATTTTTCAAAAATGCCGATCGCTTTCTCATATCGTTTCTGCCGGATGTAGATGTTGGCCAGTGTTTCGGTCAGTACGGAGTCGTTGGCGGACTGTGTCTCAACGGGTTGGTAGGTGAGTCGTTCCGGCTTGTCCTCCTCCGGCAGAGCGCGGTGCGGTTGTTGTGCCTGACCGAGGAAGGCGTCGATCAGATCCTGGTGCTGCAGAGGGGCGCCGCCTCCTTCCGTTTCGGGCAGCGTATAGGTCTCTGTACCGGGTTGTACGGTGCTTTCGACAAATTGCTTCAACCGGCTGCGGTCGGTTGTCAGCAGGGCAGCCTGTGCCAGTACGGTGCTGTAACGCAGGTCGGACGTGTCGTGCAGGTGTTTGGCATACAGCGCCCACGCCGATGCGAAGTAGGGGTGGTTTCGCGTCAGCTCTCTCAAGGCGTCCGCCTGACCGTCGGTCAGCGGGGCGGGTTGCCGGAGCAGTTGCAGAAATTCCTCGGAGGTCATGCTACCAGTTGGCTACGGTGTCGTTGTAAATGCTGTTACAGATCTCTTCCGCAATCTCGTCGATCAACTGGTCCTGTACGTCGGTGATCAACAGGGAACTGTCGAAGTTGCGGTAGGCGCTGTAGGTTTTCTCAAAATCCTCTTCGTGGTTGGTGTTGTTGGTGTAGCGCACGCGTACGCGGATGGTCAGACGGGTTTCGGCCGATACGGCATTGGCGGTAATGGACTGCGGTGTGATGTCATACCCCGTGATTTCGCCTTCCAGTTCCAAATCGCCGTTGCGGTCCACCATTTCCAGACGGGTCTGACGGGTGTATTGGTCCTTGATCTGTTCGTTGAAGGCAATGGCTGCCGGAGCGTACACCATGGCCGCATGGTTGGTGAAGTCGGTGATGGCGATGGTTTTGACCTTGTTGTAGTCGATCACCGTTCCGTTGAACTTGTACGAAATGGTGCAGGCAGCCAGTAGCAGGGCCGAAAGCAGCAGAACGAGGTGTGACGTGTGTTTCATCCTTCTATGTCTTGCAGGTTCCATTGGTTGATTTTACGGTACAGCGTACGTTCGGAAATGTTCAAATCGAGCGCAGCGGCCTTGCGGTTGCCGTGGTGCTTGCGCAATGCTTTGATCACCAATTCTTTCTCGGCGTCATATACGGAAAGAGTGGAGGCGGCGTCCGCCTGCGTGACTTCTTCGGCACTGGTGTCGATCACCGTGTCGTCGGGGGTGTGGCGTTCGGGCTTCGCGGGCAGCACCTCGTGGTAGGCGGGTTGGGCCGGTTGGTGCTCGATCCAGTTCTGCGGATGCCGTTCGGCGTTGTGCGTGATGCCATCCGGCCGGGCCTGACCGTAGAGTTTGTCGATACGGGCGTTCATCTGGTCGAGTTTCATCGAGGTTTCCGCTTTCATCTCGGCCAGCAGTTGGATGATGGCCGCAAACTGGTTGGAAAGCAGCGGTTCGGACGCCATTTGGGAGGCTGCCATGACCGCTGTGCTGAGCGAGGGGCTGTCCGCTTTGCGGCGGTTGTCCATCTGCGTATCCAGAAATTCGGCCGTGATGGCGGCGTCGGTGCAGTAGATGCAGACCCGTTGGGCGATGCTGCGCAGTTCGCGCACATTGCCTTCCCAGTAGTAGCTGGACAACAATTGCGCCGCTTCGGGTGTGAGGTAGGGCGGTACCGGCCGGTGGCCGGCCGAAAATTCGCGCAGGAAAAGATTGAACAGCGGCACAATGTCTTCCGGGCGCTCGCGCAAAGGCGGTACCTTGATGTGTACCGTGTTGATGCGGTAAAAGAGATCGCGTTTGAACTTGCCGGTCTTCGAAAGTTCGTCCAGATCAATGTTGGTGGCTACAATCAGCCGTACATTGGTCTTGTGGACGGTGGGCGATCCCATTTTCTGGTATTCGCCGTAATCGAGCACGCGAAGCAGCGCCTGCTGCGCACGGCCGGACATGGTGGCCACTTCATCCATGAACAGCGTTCCGCCGTCCAGTTCCTCAAAATAACCGGTCCGGTTGGTGTCGGCGCCGGTATAAGCCCCCCGCACCGCTCCGAAGAGTTCGGACAGCAGTGTGTCGTCCGGTAGGGCGCCGCAGTTGATGGCTTCGTACTTCTTTTCCCGGCGTCTGCTGTAGGCGTGTATGATCCGGGCGATATTCTCCTTGCCCGAACCGGTTTCGCCTTCGATGTAAACGGGGACGTCGGTACCCGCCACCTGGATGGCTTGGGCGATGGCCTTGGTCAGCGCTTCACTGGTGCCGGCGATGCCGAACTGGCGCTTGGCCTCCTCCACCTGTTTGACGATCGATGTGGGAAGTGTCTGTTTCATGGTTGTGTGGGCCTTATGGACTTTGTCGGATTAGTTCAAACGACGGTTGGCGATGTCCACCGCCAGATAGATGGCTTGACGGAAACTGTTTTCGTCCGGTTGTCCGTGCTGGGCGGTGGTATAATCGAGACGGATGACCGGTGCGGTGGTGACCACCGGCAGACCGGCCGTGTATTCCACCCCTTCGTTGTCGGACAAAAGGTTGAAGACGGAAGCGGCCTGGTCATGGTACAAGGCCATGACGGCATCGTATTTCAGGAATTCGCCGTCGGCCGAAAAGAGTTGGTCGGCCGCCAACGGGCCTACAACCACCATTCCCTGATTGACCGCCTGGCTGACTGCCGGACGGAGCAGGTTCTCCTCTTCCTGCCCCTGGGCGTTGGCATTGAAAGCCAACAGGGCGATGCGCGGTTTACGCAGCCCGAAATCCTGCTTGAGCGTTTGGTGCAGTACCTCGAGTTTGCGGGTCAGGTGCTCGGGGGTGAGGGAGCCCAGTGCTTTGGAGAGCGAGGCGTCATTGGCCGCAAAGGCGATACGGATACGCGGTCCGATGAGCATATCCAGTGCATCGCCCTTTTGCCCGAATGATTGTTCCATATATACGGTTTGCCCGAAAAAGCGGTCCGATGGCATGATCTTGTCCTGTACCGGCATGGTGACCAGCGCACCGATGCTGCCTTCCTTCAGATCCTGTGTGGCCCGCTCCAGCGCGTCAAAGGCGGCTTGACCGGCTGTTTCCGAAGTTTGCCCGAGTTCCACCTTGGTTTCGTTCGAACAGCAGTTGATGATGTTGGGGCGCTTGTCGCTGGCATCTCCGGCTTGGTTGATCAGATTGAGGTTGCCGTTGAGCTCCAGTAATTTGCGGTGATAGGCGGCCGCCTTGGGCGAGCCATATACGATGGGGATGCAGGTGTCGAGCAGCCGGTTGTCCTCCAAAGCCTTGAGGATGACTTCGTACGAGCTGCCGTTCATGTCTCCATGAGTAATACCGATTTTAATTTTTTCCATAACAGTTCAGTGTATAAAGGTTGGCCTCCAGACGGCGCAGGAGGTTGCGTTTGTACTTGTTGGGGGCATAAAGGAACACTTCGGCGGTCACGATACGCCGGTTGACGGTGTCAAGTGTTGATACGCTCACAAAGGGACCGCCCATGTAGTTGCCTTCCACGCGCCAGAGTCCGCGGATTTCCATGGCATCGCGGCCGTTTTCCAACTTGATCGGACGGGCCATGGGCGGCTGTACCCGGTATTCCGTGGTCATGTACGATCCTTCGGACGGGCCGGGGATGTGCGCCTTCAGTACGGAGTCGCGGGCGGCCAGCAGCCGGTCGGGATCGAGTTTCCCGTCGGCCGGCAGGGGGGTGGTGTAAACGAGCAGGTTCTCGCGTTCGTTGAGATTGGCGTTGGCCAGCCACAGGAACTGCTCCGCCTCCATGCTGCGGGTCAGGCCTTTGGGTACGGTGAGCGATACCCCCAGGGCCTCCCGGACTTTCTCCTGCATCACAGCCTCACACGATTTCTTTTGATAGGCGATGGCGTTCTTATGCTCCGCCTCGACAAAGAAGTCGATGATGGCATCCTGGCTGCGGCCCAATGCTTCGGCAATGGAGGAGATGTCTGGCCCCTGCGCCACAATGATGGCTTGCGGATGCGACCAACGGTCGTGCGATTTCTTGATTTTGGCGGCCGACCATCGGTCTCCCACATGCACAATCAGGATGTTGCGCGCGGGTTGCAGCAGGTCGTTAAAACCTTTCTTGTCGGTTTTGGAGAGATTGAACAACGGCTCCGACTGGGGCATGCAGGGCATGTCCTGGTTGAGGAACATACGCAGCGTGTCACCGACGGCCGAGTGAAAGACCGAATCGTCGATGACCAGCAGCAGCTCGTAGGCGGCACCGGTTGAATTCGGTTTCAGCGATCCTCCGCTGCAGCCGTTCAGCAGCAGGCTGCCGAACAGGGTGAGTATTATATAAAGGGTTCTTTTCATGCGTTTAACTCCATTCTTTTGGTGGACAACAGGCCGCAGGCTGCTTCAATGTCCTGGCCGCGTGAGCGGCGTATCGTGGTCGGAAAGTGCAAACGGTTGAGCAGGTCCATGAAACGTTCCATTTCCGCCGGCGGCGTGGGCCGCAGTCCTGTTCCGTCCACAGCATGGAAAGGAATCAGGTTGATGTGGCAATCCAATCCCTGCAGATTTCGTGCCAACTCCCGGGCGTCGGCCGGTGTGTCGTTAACGCCCTGAAACATGGTGTATTCAAACGAAAGGCGGCGCTGGTGGCTGAAATCATACTGTCGGAGCACATCCAGCAGTTCCCCGGCCGGATAGGCCTTCTGGGCGGGAATGAGCGTGGCGCGCACCGTGTCGTTGGGGGCATGCAGGCTGATGGCCAGGTGGCAGCTGCAGCTGTCCAGGAAACGTCGGATACCGGGAATCAGCCCGACCGACGACACCGTGATCCGTTTCGGGCTCCATCCGTAGCCGTAGGAGGCGGTCATGATCTCTATGGCCTGCAGGACGTTGTCAAGGTTGTCCATCGGCTCGCCCATCCCCATGAAGACCACGTTGGTCAGCGAGTCGGGCTGGTCAATGCACTGCACCTGGTTGAGGATTTCCGCCACCGACAGCTGCCCGCTGAACCCTTGCAGGCCCGTTGCGCAGAAACGGCAGTTCATTTTGCAGCCGATCTGGGAGGAGATGCACAGGGTGGCGCGGTCGCCTTCGGGGATGTAAACGCTTTCGATGTAATGGCTGTCTCCCGCGCGGAACAGGTATTTGACCGTGCCGTCGGAGGAGCGGACGGCGTCCACCGGAGCCTCCATTCCCACGCGCCAGGTTTCGGCAAGCCGCTGGCGGGCCGTTTTGGAAAGGTTGGTCATGGCCTCAAAATCCGATACCCGTTTCCCGTAAATCCATTCCGCCAACTGCTTGGCGGTGAAGGCGGGCAACCCCAGGGCTGCAACCACTTCCTTCAGTTGTTGCAGCGTCATTCCAAGCAGGCAGGGGAGCTGTTCCATTCCGTTTACGTTTCTATCTCCGCAAAGATAGCGAAAACTACTGACAAAATGTCAGTTTTGCCCGTTTATTTCAAAAAATGTTCAGCGGATCAGCGACGTCATACGGCTGAGGTACTTGCCGATGATGTCGAATTCCAGGTTGACCACCGTCCCCTCCTGTATGTTGTGGAAGTTGGTGTGGTCGTGCGTGTAGGGAATGATGTTGACCTGAAAGGTTGTGTCGGTGGGGTTGCACACCGTCAGACTGACTCCGTTGACGGTTACAGAGCCCTTGTCAACCGTAAAGTAGCCCCGCTTCACCATTTCGGCGTCGTAGCCGTGCTCAAAGGTGTAGGTCCAACTGCCGGAGGCATCCTCCACCTTCCGGCATACGGCGGTCTGGTCCACATGTCCCTGTACGATATGTCCGTCGAGGCGGCCGCCCAGGGCCATGCTGCGCTCCACGTTCACTTCGTCACCCACTTGGAGCAGTCCCAGATTGCTGCGCTCCAGGGTTTCTTTCATGGCGGTGACGGTGTAGGTGCCGGCCGATTTCCGCACAACGGTCAGGCAGACCCCGTTGTGGGCGACGCTTTGGTCGATTTTCAGCTCGTCGGCAAACGGGCAGCTGAAAGTCAGGTGCAGGTTGTCCAATTCCCGCTCGATGGCGGTTACGCGGACAATGGCTTCAATGATTCCGGAAAACATAGACGGTTCGTTTATTGGTTTTTTATGGAAATATGCAAGTTGTTTATCCTCTCGATACTTCGACCACCCCTTTGACGGCCCGGAGCTTGCGGATCAGGCTTTCCAACGTGCCGGTGCCGGCGATGTTCAGCACCAGACGGCCCTGGAAGAATCCGCTGTCGGTGTCCACCTGCACCGAGCGCAGGGTGACCTGGCTTTCCTTGGCGATGACGGAGGTGATGTTGGTCAGAATCCCCATGTTGTCGCCGCCTTTGACGTAAATCGGGCAGATATTGCCCTGATCGCCCTGTACCTCCCATTTGGCCTTGACGATGCGGTAACCGTAGCGCGCCCGCATCTCGACAGCGTTGGGGCAGTCGCAGCGGTGTATCTTGATGCCGCTGCCTACGGTGACGAATCCGAATATCGGATCGCCGTAGATGGGGTGGCAGCATTTGGCCAGTTGGTACTGCACCCCTTTGGTGCCGTTGCTGATGACCAGTACGTCGTCCTTGCCCGCGCGTCGGTCGGTATAGTTGGCGGTTGACTGGTCCCCCGGGGATTCGGTGTGTTTGGTATTGTCCTGTTCCGTGTATTTGTCGCGGAATCCGAGCAGGTCGATTTCGTCGCGTGCGACGGCGATGAAGAAGTCGGTCAGCCGTTTGTACCCGATGGCGGGCAGGGTGTGCGATATGCGTCCCTCGTCCCATTCCAACTTCCAGTTCTTAAAGCGGCGGGCCAGCAGTTCGCGTCCTGCTTCGGCCTCTTTGGTTTCGTTCTCCTTGATGACCTGGCGGATCTTCTGCCGGGCTTTGCTGGTAACAGCGATGGAAAGCCAGTCCTTGCGCGGGTGCTGTGTGGGTGAGGTCAGCACCTGGATTTGGTCGCCGTTGTGCAGTTCGTAACGGAGTGTGATGTTGCGTCCGCCTTTCAGACCGCCCGTGCAGTGGCTGCCCACGGCGGTGTGGATGGCGAAGGCGAAATCCAGCAGCGTGGCTCCTTTGGGCAGCTTGAACAAATCGCCGGCCGGGGTGAACACAAACACTTCCTCGTCGTAGAGGTTCAGTTTGAATTCGTCTATAGAGTCCAGATCGCCGCTGCGGTTCTCCAAGGCGGTGCGCAGGTTGCCCAGCCATTCGTCCATTTTGGCCTCCCCCTGCACACCTTTGTATTTCCAGTGCGCGGCAACGCCTTTCTCTGCGATTTCGTCCATGCGGACGGTGCGGATCTGCACCTCCACCCATTTGCCGTCAGGGCCCATCACCGTAGTGTGCAGCGATTCGTATCCGTTGGCTTTGGGAACGGTCAGCCAGTCGCGCATACGCCGTACGTCGGGCGTGTACATATCGGTGACGATCGAGTACACCTGCCAGCAGACGGCCTTCTCCTGCTCGGGCGGGCAGTCGAGAATGATGCGGATGGCCAGCAGATCGTACACTCCTTCGAAGGGTACGTTCTGCTTTTTCATTTTATTCCAGATGCTGTAAATGGCTTTGGTGCGGCTCTTGAGGTGGTAGTGGAAACCGGCGGCGTCCAGTTTGGTCTGCAGGGGCTCCACAAAATGATTGATGTAGGTCTGGCGTTCTTCGGCGGTGGCGTGCAGTTTGTCCTCAATGAGCCGGTAGGGCTCCGGTTCGAGTACCTGCATGCTGCGGTTCTCCAGCTCCGTTTTGATGCCGTACAGACCCAGACGGTGTGCCATGGGCGCGTACAGTCCGGCGGTTTCCCGGGCTAGAAGCAACCTCCGGGCGGGGGCGAATCCGTCGATGTGCCGCATATAATACAGCCGTTCCGCCATGAGCAGCAGAATGACCCGTACATCACGTGCCATGGTGAGCAGCAGCTTGCGAAAGTTCTCGCTGCTGATATCGGCGGTTTTGCGGTAGAAGGTGTCGATGCGCTCCAGATCGTCCATGAAGTCCAGGCATTCCCGACTGGGGTGCATAGGCAGTTTCTCCGGGTCGGGCAATTGGCGGTACCGGAATTCGTGCAGCAGCAGGGCGCAGGTGTCGGAACGGCCGCAGAACATCTCCCGGTTGGCGATGACAGCGGTCTCGAGCGTTTTTTCCGTCAGGTTGTTCCAGGCTGCGGTGCGTTCGCGCGAAGCACGGTACACCGCCTGCAGGCCGTGCAGCACTCCGGCGTCCATCCATTCGGCGGTGGCGCTTCGGAAATCCCGGTATAAGGAGAGTCGGACCATGGTTTATTCGGCGGTTATGCTGAATTCGTACTGTTTGCGGATGGTGGCCAGTGTGGATTCGAAATAGGGACGGTATGCCTGCTGCATGCCGGCCGGATAGACGAAGTCGAAGCTCATGACCGCTTTGGTGTCGTCGTAGAAATAGTAACGGTCGCAGGCGGCGGTTTCGTTCTGCAGGTGCAGGTGGGCTACCTGCGGATAGCCGTTCATCTTGAACCTTTCCAAATCCACCTGTTGCCAGCTGCCCTGTGCATTGAATTCCTGCTTGTAGTGTTTGAGCCGCTCTTCGGTTTTTTCGGCCGGCAGCATACGCATGTCCATCAGTGCGATGTTGGCACCGGTGATGGTGTCCACATAGAGTGCCTTGATGGTGGGCGAAAAGGGATCTTCCTGCAGGTTCTGCTGTTGCAGATAGTCCAGGTATTCGTCCGACATGGCCAGGAAATGCACTGGCACCCGGTAGCCCACCGTCAGGGTGGCATCGCTCTGTAGGGCGGTGAGCAGCCCCTCGTCCAGGGCATAGCGCCGCTCTTCCAACCGGCAGGAGGTTAGCAGCGGGAGTGTCAGCAACAGCAGCAGGGTAAGTCGTTTCATCATTCTTGGTAGTAAACGCGTTTGACGCGGAGCGAAACGCTGGTGAGTATTTCGTAAGGGATCGTGTCCAGTTCGGCGGCCAGTTGGCCGATGGTCGGTTCGCTGCCGAAGAGTACGGCCGTGTCGCCTTCTTTGACATCCGGAATGTCGGTGACATCCACCATGCAGATATCCATGCAGATGTTGCCTACAAACGGTGCTTTCCGACCGTGTATCAGTACATAGCCGTTGCCGCGTCCGAAGGCACGGCGCAGTCCGTCGGCATATCCGATGGGGATGGCGGCGGTGATGCTGTCGCGCCGGAGCACCCCCCGCCGGTTGTATCCGACTGTTTCTGTGGCAGGCAGGTGCTTGACCTGCAGCACCACACTCTTGAGTGTGGCGACGGGGCGTATGGGGCTGTCGTCGGTGAGGCCCACGCCGTACAAGCCTACGCCGAGGCGTACCATTTCATACTGGTATTCGGGAAACCGTTGCACACCGGCCGTATTGAGAATATGCCGGATGAAGGAACTGCCGGTCGCCTCCTGCAACTGCCGGGTGGCGCGGTCAAAGCAGTCCAGCTGCCGGTGCGTGTAGGCGTCGTCCGAAGGGTCGTCGGCGGTGGCCAGGTGCGAGAAGACCGATTCCACCTTGACCGAGGGCAGCTGTTTCAGCATCCGGGCCAGTTCGTCCATGCGGTCGGGATCGAAGCCCAACCGGTGCATGCCGGTGTCCAGCTTGATGTGGATGGGGAAGTCGCGCTCGCCCTGCCGGTCGGCAAAGACGGCAAATGCCTCCAGGAGCGCTGTACTGTAGATTTCCGGCTCCAGCCGGTATTCGGTCAGCAGCGCAAAGCTGCCGGGCTCGGGATCCATGACGATGATGGGAGTCATGATGCCGGCCTTGCGCAGTTCCACGCCCTCGTCGGCGACGGCTACACCGAAATAGTCGCAGTGGTGGTGGGCCAGCACCTGGGCGGTCTCAATGGCACCGCATCCGTAGGCGTTGGCCTTGATCATGGCCATGGTCTTGGTTTCCGGACGCAGGAACGATTTGAGGTATTTGTAATTGTCGGTAAGGGCTGTGAGGTTGACTTCCATGACCGTACGATGGCGTTTCAGCTCCCAGCGGTCCACAATCTGCTCAAAGGCGAACGGACGCGCCCCTTTGATGAGGATGATTTCGTTTTCAAACTGCGTGTCGCTGTGCAGAAAGCTTTCGGTGGTTTCGAAGAACCGGCTTTGGAAGGGGAACTGGGTCCAGAATTTGCGGATATGCGGGCCGATACCGATGAGGCGGTCCACCTTTTTCTCCTCAATCAGGGAGGCGATGTGTGTGTAGAGTTGGGCGTCGGGCATACCGGTCTGGGCAATGTCCGAAAGGATGAGCGTCTTGCTCCGCGAACGGTTGCGGGCCTGTTGGTTGAGAAAATCGAGTGCGATTTCCAGCGAATGGATGTCCGAATTGTAGGCGTCGTTGATGAGCAGGCAGTTGTTTTTGCCCTGCTTTACTTCCAGACGCATGGCGATGGGCTCGAGCCGTGCCATATCCTCGTCAATGTCAAGCAATTGGGTGACGGCCAGGCAGTGCAGCGCGTTCTCAACGGCCGCCTCGTCCTGGAAGGGGATCCAGTTCTCCTTGTCCTTCCCCTCAAAACGGTAACGGATGCGCGTTCCGCCATTTTCCGAAAGGAGGGCGGTGATGTTCAGATCGGCTTGAGGGTCGTTTAGCTCCCAAGTGAACAGCTGCGCCTTGGGGTTAATGCGCTGCATGACGGGCTGCAGGTCGTATTTGCGGCGGAAGACCACCACTTTGCAGCCTTTGAAAAGCAGGGCTTTCTCCTCCAGTTTCTCCTGCAGGGAGGCGAAGCCTTCCTGGTGCGCGGTGCCCAGGTTGGTGAACAGGCCGATACGGGGGCGTATGATGTGTTCCAACCGCTCCATTTCCCCCTTACGGGAAATGCCGGCTTCGAACAGACCGAGTTCCGTCTTTTCGTCCATCTGCCAGACGGCCAGCGGAACACCGATCTGGGAATTGTAGCTTTTGGGCGAGCGGGTGATGATGAAACGCTCCTCAAGCAATTGGTACAACCACTCCTTGACGATGGTTTTGCCGTTGCTTCCGGTAATGCCGATCACCGGGGCCTTGAATTTGCGCCGGTGCGAGGCGGTCAGTGTCTGCAGGGCGTCGAGCGGATCCTCCACCACCACAAAGTTGGCTTCATACTCCTTCCACGCCTCGTCCATTTCGAATACGACAAAGTTGCGGACACCGTTCTGATAGAGGCCGGGAATGTATTTGTGACCGTCGCCCGTGCGGGTTTTGAGGGCGAAGAACAGACTGGTGCGGGCATACGACAAGTTGCGGCTGTCGGTCAGCAGGTGTTCCACCGCGGTTTCGGAACTCCGGGCGCTGAGTTGTCCCCGTACGATGCGTGCGATTTCCTGAATGTCGTAATTCATTTTGCTTTGTCTTTAAGTTGTTCGGAGAAGAGCTGTTCCACATCCTCGCCGGTCAGTTTTTTCAACTGGCGGAACAGGTACCAGACGGCAATCAGCATGACCAGGGTCGAGGGGAGGGCGATGGCCGGGTAGCTGATGGCGGTCAGGTGACCGACCTGGGCGTTGAATTCGGCAGTGCCGGCTTCGGCGGTGACGATGTACCGGGTCAGTGTGAAATTGAGCACGGTGCTGACCAGAAAAGAGGCTCCCACCAGCCAGGTGGCGGTACGCAACGCCTGTTCGAAGCGCCGGGTATTGCCTTTTTCGGCCAGTTTGGTGTCAATCAGTTCCAGGTTGAACAATTGGTCGTTGAACAGCAGTTTTTTGACCAGCGGGTAGGGCGTGCGCAGGGAGACGATGACCGCTGTGCCGATGAGCAGCGGTACGGCGGCCTCCTTGTAGGCCAGCCATTCCGTGGGCAGCTCCATGACTTTGATGATGCCGGTCAGGAAGATGCTTACAAGTCCCAGGAGGGCGACGAATCCGGCTTCTTTGCGCACAATGATGTTGTACAAGGCCTGTCCGATGGGGAAGGCCAGTGCAATCAGGAATCCGGTCAGTACGCCCAAATGCGCTTCGTCGGCCCATTTGGACAGGATGACGGCCGGTATGACGATGCTGACCATTACGCTGGCCAGGAAATTTTCTTTTTTCGGTGTCTGTCGGTTGTTCATGTGGCTCCGTAATATTGTTGTTCCCACTGCCGGCGTTGGCGGCGGGTGCGTTCGCGGAAGGCGTTGTCGGCTTCCGAACCGGGGTGCAGTGCCCGGTGCGATTCGGCTTTTCTGATTTCCATAAATGCGCGGGCGGCCCCGGCCGTGGCGGAGTCCCAATAGCATTCGGCGAACCGCTCGCCGATGTATTCGACCGCCAGCGGGGCTGGATGCACCAAGTCGTCGGCATAGAACCGGTAATCGCGCAGGTCGTCGTTCAGTAGTTCGTAGGCGGGGAAGTAGTCCGCCTCCGGATGCCGGTGGCAGAATGCCTCAACGGCCAGCAGCAACGTGCTTTTGCTCAGGTTGTTGTCGTGCAGTCCGTCGCGGAGGTGGCGGACCGGACTGACGGTCAGAATCAGTTTTTTCCCCGGAAGGAGGGCCCGGATGTCGTTGAGACAGTCCAGCGTTTCGTCCACGCTCAAACGGGTGCGTTCAAATGCGGCGGCCGGTACATGGTGGCAGTTGGCCACGACGGCTCCTGAATTCCGGTGGCGGTAGATGTAGGCGGTACCCAGGGTCAGGATGAGGCAGGACGCATCCTGTAGGAAACGGTGTCCTTCGGCGACGCAGTCGTTCATGACCTGCAGCGCCTCTTTCCGATCGGGACGTGAATAAGCGCTGTGGAAGTCGAAATGATGCCATACACCGTCCTCCTCAAACAATTCGTCCGCCGCTACGCTGCGGTTGCTGTCGAGCCGGTGCAGGGCGGCGGCGATGCTGGCGGGATTGAACAACGGACCGAAGGGCTGGCTGGTGCGCCATCCGCGCTCCTGCAGGTAACCGGCCATGTGACCGGCAAAGCAGGACCCGGCCAGGAGGATCTTGTCTCCGTGCGTCATTTTCCATGGGGCGGGATTCCATGCCGTGTAGGTCCGTAGCGCCTGCATGAATCAGTCGAACAGTTTCATGAGTTCATCCAATTTGGGCGACAGGATGATTTCGCAACGGCGGTTTTTCTGCCGCGCCTCCGGGCTGTCGGCGGTGTCCACCGGACAGTGTTCGGCCCGGCCGGACGCAATGACGCGTGCCGGCTCAATGGCTCCCGACTGCAGCAGGATACGCACGATGGCTGTGGCACGTTTGACACTCAGATCCCAGTTGTCGGCAATGTTGCCGTTGCCGCCGAAGGGGATGTTGTCGGTGTGGCCCTCCACCAGAATGTCCATGTCCTTGTTGTCGGCCAGTACACCGGAGAGTTTGCCGATGGCATCGGCACCGCGGGCGGCGACTTCCCAACGCCCCGACTCAAACAACAGTTTTTCGTCGAGTGAAACGTAGATGCGGCCGTTTTTGACCGTAACCTGCAGACCGTCGCCCTCGTAACCGGTCAGGGCGTTGCGGATCTTGTCACGCATTTCCTGCAATTTTTTCGACTGGGCCTCCAGCAGAGCGGTCAGCTCCTCAATGCGGGCGCTTTTTTCCTGAAGTTCGGCACTCTGCTGTTCGATCTCCTTCCGTTTGGCGTCCAGCGCGCGCTCGGCGGCGAAGAGGGCGTCCTCCCGCTGCATCAGTTCGGTTTGCAGTCCCTGGATTTCAGCCAGCAGCGCCTGCACCTCCTCTTCGGTCTTGCAGATCTGCATTTTTTCAATCAGATCCCAGGCCTGTTTCTGCATGGCGTCACATTCGCCGCGCATACGTTGCAGTTCGCGGGCCAGACGGGCGGTGTCGGCGGTGGCGGCGTCGCGCTGCCGCTTGAGTTTTTGGACTTCTTTCGACAATTCGTCGTTCCGCGTTTCCAACTCGGATACGGTTTGGGCGCACTTGCGCGCTTCGGCGTAATACTGTGCTTCGCCCTCTTTGGCTTCGTTGTACTTGGCCTGCGTCACACAGGAGGCCATCAGTACGGCAGCGGCGGCCACTGCCAATGTTTTCTTTATCGTCATCATAGTGGTTGAATGTTTCTATGGGTTTTTTTTGACACTACAAAATTAACGAATTCATTGGTTTTGCCGTCAATGTATCCGTGAAAAATTCGTAAATTTGCAGACGTATGGAATCCAATGGGGTGAAATCGGACGTCAAGTATCCGCTGCTGAGCGGGATAGAGTATCCCGCCGACCTCCGCCGGCTGACGGTGGACCAGCTTCCGCAGGTCTGCGACGAGCTGCGGTCGTTCATTATCGACCAGCTATCGGTCAATCCGGGGCATCTGGCCTCCAGTCTGGGGGTGGTCGAGCTGACGGTGGCGTTGCACTACGTGTTCAACACACCGGACGACTGCATTGTCTGGGATGTGGGGCATCAAGCCTATGGCCACAAGATTCTGACGGGACGCCGCGCTGTGTTCAATACCAACCGCAAATACAAGGGAATCAGTGGCTTCCCCAATCCGGCCGAGAGCCGCTACGATGCGTTTATCGCCGGACACGCCTCCAATTCCGTATCCGCGGCATTGGGGCTCTCCATCGCCTCCGAGCGGCTGCACCATGACCACAAGGTGGTGGCGGTGATCGGCGACGGTGCCATGACCGGCGGTCTGGCGTTCGAAGGGCTCAACAATGTCTGTGTCAATCCCAACAACCTGCTGATCATCCTCAATGACAACAATATGTCGATCGACACACCGGTGGGTGGCATGAGCGAATACCTGATGGCCATTACCACCTCGCCGGCCTACAACCGCATCCGTTTTCGTATGTACCACTGGCTGAAAAAGCTGGGGCTGATGACCGACAACAAGCGCAACCGCATCCTCCGGATGGCCAACTCGTTCAAGAACTGGGCGTCGGGTTCGCACAACATTTTTGAAGGACTCAATATCCGCTATTTCGGCCAGCTCGACGGACACGATGTCCGGCAGATGGTCAAGATTCTCAACGATATAAAGAATTTTCAAGGGCCTCGCGTGCTGCATATCAAAACGGTCAAGGGCAAAGGCTTCGCTCCGGCCGAACAGGCGGCGACCATCTGGCATGCGCCCGGTTTGTTCAATCCTGTCACCGGTGAACGTAAAAAGAGCGCCCCGCAGGCCTCCCGCTACCAGGATGTGTTCGGGGAGACGCTGCTGGAACTCGCGCGCCGCGACGAACGCGTGGTCGGCATCACCCCCGCCATGCCTACCGGTTGTTCCATGACCATTCTGCAGCGGGAGATGCCGGACCGGGTGTATGATGTCGGCATCGCGGAAGGCCATGCGGTGACTTTTTCCGCCGGACTGGCCAAAGAGGGACTGCTGCCTTATTGCAACATTTATTCCTCCTTTATGCAACGAGCCTACGACGGAATCATCCACGATGTGGCGTTGCAGAACCTGCATGTGGTGCTTTGTCTGGACCGCGCCGGACTGGTTGGCGCCGACGGACCTACGCACCATGGTGCTTTCGATATGGCTTATCTGCGTCCGATTCCCAACCTGACCATTGCCTCACCGCTCAACGAACTCGATTTGCGCAACCTGCTCTATACGGCCTCGCTCCCGTCCAACGGGCCTTTTGTCATCCGCTATCCGCGCGGATGCGGCGAAGGGGTGGAATGGCACAAGGATTTTGAGGAAACCCCTATCGGAAAGGGTGTGGCCTATATGGAAGGCGATGATTTGGCAATGCTTACCATAGGTCCCATCGGCAATGTGGCGGGCCGGGTGGCACAACGGTTGTGCCAGGCGGGTGTTTCGACCGGATGGTACGATATGCGTTTTCTCAAACCCCTTGATACGGATCTGCTGGCGGAGGTGACCCGCCGTTACCGGCGGATCGCCACCATCGAGGACGGCAGTCTCAACGGTGGTTTTGACTCGGCTGTGTTGGAAGCTTTGGCCGATATGGGCGTTTCCATGCCTGTCAAACGCATCGGTTTGCCCGACCGCTTTGTGGAACACGGCTCACCGGCCGATCTTTACCATGTTTTGGGAATGGATGAGGAGGGAATGTTCAATTCCCTGAATGCCTGGGGCATGTGAAGGATGATCTCGCTCGCGTCAAGGTAATCCATACCTACATTTTTGGCGGCGGCATCACCGCTTTTCCCATGTATCCAGGCTCCCAGACAAGCGGCGTCGAAACTTTCCAGACCGCGTGCCAGCAGACCGGTGATGATACCGGTCAGCACGTCGCCGCTGCCGCCCGTTGCCATGCCGGCGTTGCCTGTGGTGTTGATGCTCCGGCGTTGTTGGTCGGCACACACCAGGGTTTCATGTCCCTTCAATAGAATGACGATGTGACGTTTTTCCGCTTCGCTGACGGCGGTTTGTATGCGGGCATCCCGGTCGCTGTGTGTGCCGAACAACCGGTCGAACTCCCCTTCGTGCGGCGTGATTACGGTGCCGGCGGGCAAACGGTCCAGCCATTGTTTGCGGGCCAACAGGTTGAGTGCGTCGGCATCCAGCACCAGCGGTTCCTCGCGTTGCAGCAGTTGGGCAAGTAGAGCGGCTTTGTCCGCTTCGGTCCCCCAGCCGCATCCGGCGCCGATGGCTTGATAGCTGCGTTGGGGAAGTTCCCAGGCCAGCAGTGCTTCGGGAACGGCGGTTTGTACAATGCCGCGTTCCTCTTTTTCCGTCAGGACAGTCACCAGACCGGCTCCGCTGTGGATGCAGGCGCGTGCGCACAGTATGGCGGCGCCCATCATGCCGGTGTGTCCGGTGCAGAGCAGCGCGTGACCGTAATCCCATTTGGCCGATTGTTCGTTGCGCTCGGGCAGCAGCCTGGCAGCATCGAGGGCGGTAAAGCGTGCGGTTTCCATTACAGGTAAGGATTGTCTTCGCGTTCGTCGCCGATGGTGGTGACCGGACCGTGTCCGCAATACACCTCGGTTTCGCCCGGAAGGATCATGAGTTTTTGAATAAGACTGGTAATCAGAACCTTGTAGTCACCGCCAGGCAGGTCGGTACGGCCTATGCTGTGGTGAAACAAGGTGTCGCCCGAAAAGAGAAGCCGGTCGCTTTCGCTGTAAAAGGCCAGTCCGCCGCGGCTGTGTCCGGGTACTTGGATAACTTTCAACGAAGCGTTGCCGAACCGGATGATGTCGTTCTCGTTCAGGTATTTGGCCAAGGGTTGTACCGCATCGGTATATTCAATGCCGAACATGGCGGCCTGCGCCTGCATGGTCGCCAGCAGCGGCTCGTCTTCGGCGCTGGCTTCCGGCCCGACACCGAAGGTTTGGAACAAGTAGCGGTTGCCGAAGCAGTGGTCCATGTGCAGGTGGGTGTTGAGTACATGTCGCAGCTGCAGCTGGTGGTTGCGGATGTAGCCGCCCAGGGTGTTTTTTTCGTCTTCGTCCAAACAACCGGCGTCAATTACGACGCATTCGTTGGTTGTTTCGTCGATGACCACGTAGGTGTTGACCTGAATGGGGTTGAATACAAAGGTTTTGACGAACATGGAATTATCGGATAGGTAAGTGAATGATCTGTTTGGTTTGGAAGAAATCCTCCTGGAACCAGTCGCTCAGCGGATAAACACAGACGGCTTTGCGGAAGGGTTTGATTTCTTCCTGCACATCGCCGCCCTTGAGGCAGATGATGCCGTTGGGCAGTGCGTTGCGGTCCTGCCTGGCGATGTTCTTGCGGCATACTTTCACCAAATCGCCCAGCGACATGGCGGCGCGGCTGACAGCGAAATCGTAGGATTCCCGTACCTCCTCCATGCGGGTGTTGAGCAGGGTGACGTTCTCCAGTCCGATGGCACCGGCCACCTCGGAGGCGACACGGATCTTTTTGCCGATGGAATCGACAAGCGTGAAACTGCATTCGGGGAAGAGGATGGCCAGGGGAATGCCCGGAAAACCGCCGCCCGTACCGATGTCCACGATGCGGGTGCCGGGACGCAGCGAAATCAGCTTGGCGATGGCCATGGAGTGCAGCACATGGTGCTCGTACAACTGGTCGATGTCCTTACGGGAAATGACGTTGATTTTGGCGTTCCAATCCCGGTACAAGCCTTCCAGGGCCTGCAATTGCGTTATCTGCCGGTCGGATAAATTCGTGAAATAGCGGAGTACGGTTTGCATATCGCCGGCAAAGGTACAATATCGCCGGTTAATTTGCAAATCCTTCCGTGAAGATTCCGTCCCTTAGAACGTCAGCGCGAGACCTACGCCTTCGCTGCCTGTTTGCAGACTGAGCGTCAGCGGATTCCCTGCGCAATGTTCGTTGAATCCCTTGTAGGCGCGGTTGCGTCGGATCGTGCCCACGATCGTCAGGGCGATGCCGGCATCGCAAGCCAGGCCACCGGTGAGAGCTGCCGAACCGCCTCCGATCATCAATCCTACACTGTTATAGGCAGTGCCGATGTAGAACATCGCGAGTCCTCCGACCATAACGGGAGCTCCTACGCACAGCGAAATGATACCGCTCTTGCGCAATTTGCTTCCGATTTTATAGGAGCGGTAGGCCTCCGGGCAGGTGTTGCGCAAAAAGTTTTCCAATTCGTCGTCGGTCATCACTTTCCCTTGGTAATAGTAGGTGTGGTAGCCGCGTCTGATTTCATCCGGTTTCGGAGTGGCGGGGGCTGTCGCTTGAGCGGGGACCGTCGTTTCCGCAGGGGTTGATGCCTCTGCCGTGGCGGTCGTTTCCGCCGGAGCCGTTTCGGCGTTTGACGTGTCTGTGGTTTGGGCGGACAAGCCCTGTAAGGTCAGCAGGGCGGTCAGAAGGAAAAGTAACTTTTTCATGTTCGTGTAAATGCGAGTTAACGGTGCAAATATAAGATTTTTTTATAAAATGGATTCCGAACGGCTGCACCGGATTGCAATTGTAATCAAAATCGTGTATCTTTGCCTCATACAACTGTTTTACGAAAGTATGAAAAAAATCGTTGCGATATTGCTCCTGGCGTTGCTGGCGGGGGGAGTGCTGCAAGCGGCGGAGCCGCAGTCGAAGGTGGTGACCACTTTTCTGGTGATGATGAACGGCAGCCAGTCGAAAAAGGAGATCTCCAAGGCGCTCAAGGAGCAGCCGGGTATTAAAAAGGTGGAGTTCGACCTGGAGGCTCAGACGGTGGTGGTTACGTTCGACGGACGGGAAAATACCGTGAGCAACCTG
>JAGDAS010000055.1 GCA_017959385.1 Paludibacteraceae bacterium | reverse complement strand
GTCAGCACCCAGAACGAGCCTATGGCCGTACAAACCTGGGAATCGTGCATTTACACGGCCGAGGAGGAACGGGATTTCATCAAGAATTACCTCGGACCCACCCTTCAGAAAAACGGGTTGGGCGACAAACACCTGATTCTGTGGGACCACAACCGCGACCTCATCTTCCACCGCGCCTCGACCGTACTCAACGATCCCGAAGCCGCCAAGTATGTGTCGGCCATCGGCTATCACTGGTACGAAACCTGGACCGGCAGCAAGATGAATTTCGAAAACCTCTACCGTACGCATGAGGCATTCCCCGACAAGGAACTGATCTTTACCGAAGGTACGGTCGAGAAATTTTCCAAGAAGGGCATGAAGAACTGGTCGCTCGGCGAACGCTACGGCTACAGCATTATCCACGACTTCAACTGCGGCACCACCCTGTGGACCGACTGGAACATCGTATTGGACGAAACAGGAGGTCCCAATCACGTGCAGAACCTCTGCTTTGCACCCGTCATTGCCGACACGAAGAAAGGAACGCTGTACTTCACCAATTCGTATTTCTACATCGGTCATTTCTCCACATTCATCCGCCCGGGAGCCCGCCGCATCTCCGCAGCCTCCTCGCGCGAAGAATTGTACACCACCGCCGCCCAGAACCCCAACGGCGACATTGTGGTCGTTGTCATGAATCCGAACAAAACCGATATTGTTTATCACCTGCTGCTGGGCGACAAGTCGTTCGACGTTCAAGTCAATGGTCATTCCATTCAAACTTTGGTAATCCGTTAGTTTCTTATGAATCAGAATCGTTCACTCGGAGATTGGGTCGTTGCAACACGTCCTTGGTCATTCCCGGCCGCTTTTACAGCCATGTTTGTCCCCCTGTCATACTATTTCTGGACCCATCAAACAGCATCGTCCGCCGCCCACTGCCCTTGGTACCTTTTCCTGTCCATCATCCTGATGGGAGTGGTATTTCAGGCCGCCGGCAACCTGTTGGGCGACTATCATGACCATGTGAGCGGTGTGGACAGTCAAAACAACTACAACGGCGTAATGTCGATGAAGTCCGGTAAATTCAGCCCGAAGGAAATCCGACGCTTCGGCTGGGTGATGCTCTGCATCGGCACTGTCCTGGGCCTCCTTATCACCTGGCTGGCCGGTGACTGGCACCTGTTGCTGTTCGGCGCTGTCGGTGCCGCCATGACTGTAATTTACTACTGGCTCAAATACCATGCACTGGGAGATGTGGACATTCTGTGCCTGTTCGCCCTGCTGCCCGCACTCGGCATCGGCTGGATGCTGACCGGCGGATTCGACTGGCGCATTCTCCTGCTTGTATTGCCACACGGCCTGCAAATCGTAGCCATCCTGCACGCCAACAACACCCGCGACATCGTTACAGACCGCAATGCCGGCATACGCACGCTGAGTATCCAAATCGGCGGACGCACCGCTCAATGGCTGTTCGTCGTTGAAACGCTGCTGCCCTACCTGCTGCTATCTGTATATGCCATCGTCGGCTGGATGCCCTGGTGGGTACTGCTGGCCTGTCTGTGCCTGCCGCTTTCACTGAAGTCCTGCCGGCAAATGTTGCAAGCCCCCGTTGAATCGGACAAGGCCATTGCCCAACTCGATCAGGCACAAGGCCAATTGGTGCTGTTGTTCGGATTGCTGATTTGTATCGGTTTCTTTATCGCCGTATGGACCGCATGAAACCCGTTGCCATCGGCATCGCGGTAGCGGTTGTCTGGTGGTTCCTGCTCTTTTCACCGTGGACGGCGCCCCACATCCCCTTCTGGACAGGCATGACCACGGCCGCCCTCTGTCTGGCGGCCACCGCCTATTACGGCAAGGCTGAATGGAGTTTCCGCTTCCGTTTGAACGGAAAACAAGTGATCCTGGGTATCGGCATCGCCGCCGTTCTTTGGGGCGTCTTCTGGGTGGGTGACAAACTCTCGCAGCTGCTGTTCGATTTTGCCCGGCCGCAGGTCGATCTCATCTACGGCATGAAAGAGCAGTCCCAACCCTGGCTGATTGCTCTGGAACTGCTGTTGCTCATCGGACCGGCCGAAGAGCTGTTCTGGCGCGGATTTGTTCAACAGCGTTTTGCGCAGCGGATGTCACCAACCCTGGCATGGGTGGTCACCACCGCCGTTTACACGCTGGTGCACATCTGGTCCTTCAATTTCATGCTGATCATGGCGGCCATGGTGGCCGGCGGCCTCTGGGGGCTGCTCTACCGGCTTCGTCCCGAATGGTTCCCTGCGCTGGTCGTTTCACACGCGCTATGGGACGTAGCGGCCTTCGTAGTGTTTCCGATTTGATTAATTCGTCAATGCCTCAATCTTACCGAAATTTTTCCAAGGATCGGACTTGCGGTAGGATTTGAGGGCGGAAGCCGAAACACGGAGCGTGGCCGCGCCAATGTTGACATCTTCAAAGACATCCTCCTCAATCACCACCTCATTGTCGGCCAGGCAGACCACATCGGTCAAAGAGGTGCAACGGTCAAACGCACCGGACCCGATGTAAGCGACCCGGCTGCCGATCGTAACAGATTTCAAACTCTCACAACCGCCGAAGGCACAGAGTCCGACAAAACCCACTTGGTTGGGAATAACCACCTTCTTGAGCAGGAAGCAGGCACTGAAAGCATACTCACCGATGGATGCGACGCTCTCGCCGATAGACAGAGAGGCCAACTGCTCACAACGTCCGAAGGCCAGGTCCCCGATGGAAGTGACACCATTGCCGATCACCACCGACGACAGCCCCACGCAGTCTTCAAACGCACTTTCACCGATTTCGGTGATACTGTTGGGAATGACAATCTGCCGAAGCTGTTTGCTTCCGAAGAACGCCCGGTCGCCGATCTGGCTGACCGTGTTCGGAATCACCGTGCCGCCGCAACCCACCAGCAACAAATCGCGGGAGGTTTCAATAATGGCGTTGCAGCCGTTGCGGGAGTCATAGACCAGGTTGTTGGGAGCCACTGTGATCTTCTGCAGCCCCGCACAACGTCCGAAGGCGCCGGAGCCGATGTCGGTCACGGATGCCGGAATAAAGATTTCCGCCAAATGGCTGCATCCATAGAAGGCACTGGCGTGAATGGAGCGGATGCCGTCCGGAATCACGGTATTCATACAACCGACCAACAGCCGTCCGGTAGTCGTCTCAACAACCGCATTGCAGCCTTGCCGCGAATCGTACACCCGGTTGCGCGGATCCACCTCGATGGAACGGATGCCCTCGCATTTGGCGAAAGCCTCGAAACCGATATCGGCGACACTGGCCGGAATATGTACCGACGTCAAGCCGCTGCAACCATAGAATGCCGCCTCGGCGATGGAAACCACATCATCGGGTATAATCGTGTTCTTACAACCGGCGATAAGTTTATTGGAGGCTTTTTCAATCAGTGCATTGCATGCACCATGCGACGTGTAATAAGGATTCTGATCATGGACAAGGACACGTTCCAATCCCACACATCCGGCAAAGACCGATGTACCGACCTGCCGTACCAACGCGCCGAACTCCAAGGAGGCGAGTGCCTCACAACCACAGAAGACATCGTTGCCGATCACCTCCACCCCGCTGCCGAGCTCAACCGCTTTCAAATGTCGGCAGAACACAAAGGCCGCATCTCCGATGGAAGTCACGCGGTCTCCCACAACAACCTGCTCCAATCCGTCGCAATCGCCGAAGGCTCCTTTTTCAATCGCCTCAACAGTATAGGTTGTGCCTCTGTACTTGACCGTTGCGGGTATAACCACCCGGCCGGAGTACTCGTCAGGGTAATCCTGAAAATTCTCACCACGGCAGGCAACACCCACCGTTTGGCGCACCACGTCACGGAACGAGTAGTAAATCCCGTCCGCTTCGAAGTCATGCGCCATCGCTCCCGACGCCGTCAGGAGGATTCCAGTCAGAAAAAACAAAACCTTTCTCATACCAAAAAACGAAAATAAACATTTTTTAGTAGAAAATCAATCTTTTTGCTGAAAAATTTCGTACCGGCTGCCGGCGGAAACGGCGCTCATATACCCGCCGACAGGGTCAGGACTCCCTTCCCGTCAGGATTTTCTTGATTTCGGAAAGTTTGTTGAGCGCCTCGATGGGCGTGAGGTTGTTGATGTCGGCATGCAGAATCTCGTCGCGGATCTGGGAAAGAATCGGGTCGTCCAACTGAAACAGGCTGAGCTGCATACCGGCCCGGTGCCCGGTCATTTCACCGACAGGCTTGGCCTGAGGAACGGTTTTGTGGGAGGAAGGACCTTCCTGATGCGTATCCTCCAGTTCCTTGAGTACCTGATCGGCGCGCGATACAATACTCTTGGGCATACCGGCCAAACGGGCCACATGGATACCGAAACTATGCTCGCTGCCCCCCGGCACCAGTTTGCGCAGAAAGATCACCCGTCCGTCCATTTCACGGACCGAAACATTGAAATTCCGAACACGCGGAAGCGAGCGTTCCATCTCGTTGAGTTCGTGGTAATGCGTAGCGAACAGGGTACGGGCGTGCGCGCGGGCATTTTCATGAATATACTCCACAATCGACCAAGCGATGGATATACCATCGTAGGTACTCGTACCCCGGCCCAGTTCGTCGAAAAGCACCAGGCTTCGCTGTGACAGATTGTTGAGAATGCTGGCCGCCTCGGTCATTTCAACCATGAAGGTCGATTCGCCCATGGAAATGTTGTCACTCGCCCCGACTCGGGTGAATATCTTGTCCACCAGGCCGATATGTGCCGACTCGGCCGGTACGGGGCATCCCATTTGCGCCAGCAGAACAATGAGCGCCGTCTGACGGAGCAGTGCCGACTTGCCTGCCATGTTCGGACCCGTGATGATGATGATCTGCTGCCGTTCCGTATCCAGGTAAACATCGTTGGCGATATACTCCTCTCCCGCCGGCATACGCGTCTCAATCACCGGATGCCGTCCCTGCTTGATTTCCAGCACCTCGCTGTCATCCACCACGGCCCGCACATAATGTGATTCCCGCGCCAGCTGCTGAAATCCGAGCAGCACATCCATTTCGGCCGCCACGCGGGCATCGCGCTGCAATACCCCGACATACTCCGCCACATGCGCCAGTAATTCGCCGTAAAGGCGGGTCTCCAACTCCAGAATCCGGTCCTCGGCCCCCAACACCTTCTGCTCGTACTGCTTCAGTTCCTCTGTAATATAGCGTTCCGCATTGACCAAAGTCTGCTTGCGGATCCACTCCGCCGGCACCTTCTCCTTGTGTACATTGCGCACCTCAATATAATAGCCGAACACATTAGTATAGCTGATCTTGAGACTGGGAATGCCCGTCCGTTCGCTCTCGCGCTCCTGCAACTGCTGGATGTAGTCCTTACCGGAAAATGCAATACGGCGGTATTCGTCCAATTCGTCGTTCACCCCCTCGCGGATCACGCGCCCGCGGTTGACGGCGATGGGCGGATCCGCCTCCAACCAGTTCTGAATCTGCGCAGCCAGCTCCTCAAGCGGATCCAACAGTTCTCCCTTTCGGCAAATAGCCTCCTGCGCCGACGCCACACTCACCTTGCGGATGGCCGACAGCGCCGACAGCGCTTGCCCCAACTGCACCAGCTCACGCGGATTGGCCCGTCCGACCGCCACTTTGGAGACAATGCGCTCCATATCGCCGACCACGGGTAGTTTGGCGGTCAGCACTTCGCGTACCTGAGGATCCTTGAAATAGGCATCAACCGCATCCTGACGGGCGGCGACCGCCTCCACCTGCTTGAGCGGGAAGGCCATCCAACGCTTGAGCAAACGCGCTCCCATCGGGGTGAGCGTTCGATCGATCACATCAACCAGCGAACGTCCTTCCGGCGAAAGCGGGGCGAACAATTCCAGATTGCGTACGGTGAATTTGTCCATCCAGACAAACTCGTCACTGCCGATCCGGCTCAACCGCATGATGTGGCTGGTTTGTACATGGTGGGTCTGATCCAGATAATAAAGGGCCGCACCGGCGGCAATGACACCCAACCGCAGATCCTCCACACCGAATCCCTTGAGCGAAGCCGAATCAAACTGTTTGGCCAGCCGCTCACGCGCGGCATCCTCCGTAAAAATCCAGTCGTCCAGTTTGTAAAGGAAGTACCTGCCTTTGACCGTAGTGCGGAACCAGTCCTCCCGACCGCGCTCCACCAGCACCTCCTTGGGTTCGATGCTGCCCAGCAGCTTGTCCACATAGGCACTGTCACCCTGAGCCACCATAAACTCACCCGTCGAAACATCCAGGAAAGCCACTCCGACCCCCTCCTTATCCACATGAAGGGCCGCCAGGAAATTGTTCGACTTACCGTCGAGGACCTGGTCGTTGTAGGAAACACCGGGCGTAACCAACTCCGTAATGCCCCGTTTTACCAGTGTCTTGGTCAGTTTGGGGTCCTCCAACTGGTCGCACACGGCCACCCGGTATCCGGCCCGAACCAGTTTGGGCAGATAATTGTCGAGGGCATGATGCGGGAAACCGGCCAGCTCGACACTGTCGGCGACTGCACTGGAACGTTTGGTCAACGTGATCCCCAGTACCTTGGCGGCCGTTACCGCGTCAGCACCGTAGGTTTCATAGAAATCGCCCACCCGGAAGAGCAATACCGCATCCGGGTTCTGCGCCTTCGTCTCGAAGTACTGTTTCATCAAAGGGGTTTCCGTTGACTTAGCCATAGTTAACCGTCTTAATCGGACACAAATTTACCCATTTTATCCTAAAAGCGGCAAGGTGTTGAAAACTTTCCGCACCCTGCATTTTTAACGAAAGTGTGTGTTCCTACACAAAAATTGCAAATAATCTGTTAACAAAAGTTGTGATTTTAAAAGAAGTTGCTTATTTTTGTGTTCTGATAGTTGTGAAAAAACCTTACAAACTAGATCATAATACGATGAAAAAGAAAAAACTACTGGTTACCCTGGCGGCCGCTGTAATGGGAATCTTCTCCCTGTCCGCCCAAGAGGAGCTGATTTACGACCAGTATCACTGGAATTATTATCTGGTCAATCCGGCGCTGGCCGGTGCTGAACCGTGCACGCATTTCATGCTGACCAACAAGTTCCAATGGGCCGGTTTGGACGATTTCCCCATGACCCAACTGCTCTCCGTCAAGGGACGTATCAAGAATGTCGGTTTGGGAGGATACATCTACAACGACCGCAACGGTTACTCCAACCGTGCCGGCGGCCAGTTGACCTTCGCCTACCACATCCCCCTGTCGAAAGGCCGTCAATACACCAAGCGTAAAAGCTACGACCGCCAGCTCTCCTTCGGTGTGTCGTTCAAAATGAACTATTTCTACATCAGCAACAAGCTGTTTGACGAATCGCCGGAGGCCTCCTACGACGCCGCATTCGCCGACCGCGACGGATTCGCCCCGAACGCCAACTTCGGTGTTTACTACAAATCGTACGGCGGTTTCGTCGGTCTGTCGCTGACCAACCTGATTCCGGTTACCGGCACTTTGTACGGCAGTGCGGAGAAGCCCGCTCCCTTCACCGGTTTCCTGTTCGGCGGTTACACCTTCGACCTGAAGAACAACAACACCTACCTGGAGCCCATGATGATGTTGAAAATGGACAAATACGCCGACATTCAGATGGATATCAACCTGAAATTCGGCCAGGAGGTTTCCAAGAAATGGGGCTATTGGGTACAGGGATCCTTCCGTATGGCCTGGGACCCTGCCAACATCCAGTCCGAAATGGTATTGCTGCTGGCCGGATTCCGCATCCGTCAGTTCCAATTGGGCTACGCCTTCACGCTCGACACCAACAGTTTGATTACGCAGCAGTACGGCACCCACGAAATCATGTTGGGCTACACCTTCTGTTACCAACGCCACTTCTGCCGTTAAATCACACACTGCATAGTAAAAACCTCCGCCGTACAGCGGAGGTTTTTTTGTCTCCCATCGGATGACTGCCCCCACCGGGGAAGGATCTCTGTATCTCCGCACCGACATAGCATTCAAAGGCTGTATAAAGCCTGCTGGCGGCGCAAAAGACGCAACAGGACTCCCCATACGATCCTGCAGGAGAACCCGTCAGAACGCACAAAAACCGCATGTTCGTGGGAATTATATGAAGGCCCGTTGTATGCCTCCCGTTCTCCGCACATACGCAAAAAGAAACCTCCAAGACCGTAGTCCTGGAGGTTCCCCTGATTTTATATGATTTGAATTAGGTTAGCCCTTACTTCTTGTACACCTCAACCGTACCACGGTGCTTCTCGGTCGAGC
>JAGDAS010000054.1 GCA_017959385.1 Paludibacteraceae bacterium | reverse complement strand
GTATCTACAAGGATTCCAACGGCCGGGTAATCGAAAAGGTCGTGCCGTTGCTGGTTGGAATCGAAGGCAGTGCCGCAGAGATTGCCTCCTTGGCCGACAAAACGGTTTATGCTCCGGTCCACAGCGGTGCCATGTTGTCCAAACTCAACTTTGATTGGGCCTTCAACAACGATGAGTTGCTCATCAACCTGAACATGCCCGACCGTGAGATCAACAAGCAGACGGTCTTCATCACAGTACGTGATGTGGAAGATTTGAACGGCAATCCGATGATGTCGCCTGTCACCTGGGTGGCCTACGTCGACCGCAATAGTCTGATCTGGGAATACCGAACGGTGGAATTGTTCCAAGTATATGGTTTGGGACAGGAGGATGAGGAAGAATACGGCTACGAAGTCCGTGTTTTGAACACCTCGGGCCGTCGTCACCAGTTCCAAATCGAATCCTTGCCCGACTGGCTCTCCGTCGACCAATCCTTTGGAACCATCCAACCGGCCGACGATTACACCATTCGATTCACCTACGACCGTTCGTTGCCGGTAGGTGTCTATACCGATATCGTTTATGTGACCGATGAAAACGGCCTGAGCGAACCCCTGAAGGTGGTTTACACGGTGGAGGGATTCTGCCCCTGGGATGAGGTGGATACCGGTGAATTGGACAACTCAATGTCGCTGCGCGGCCAGGTGGTGATTGCCGGTGCCAACAATTCCTTCGATACGGAGGCCGATGACGTCATCGCCGTCTTCTGCGAAGGAGTACTGGTGGGTCGTGCGAAAAACAATTTTGACAACGCATCCAACAAGAGTTATGTTTACCTGACCATTTACGGTAACAGCAAGCTTGAGGGCAAGACGCTTTCGTTCAAATTGTGGCGCGCCTCCACGGGTAAAACCTACACGCTCACCCCGTCATCGACTGTCAGGTTCCAAGCCAATGCCATGTACGGCATCACGCCCGAAGCTCCCATTCAACTCAAGACAGGCGTGGTGGAAACCCAGCAGTTGACCTTTACACAGGGATGGAACTGGGTATCGTGGTACTTGTACCCCTATTCGTCGGCGTTGCTGTCCGTATTCCCGGCCGAGAGCGGCTTCTCTGTCGGTGATATGGTTAAATCGCCCGCCAATCGGACCTTCTCTGTCATGTCAACGGTAGGCGATGGCACCAATTGGGTGGGCGGCCTGACCTCCGTGTCGCATCAGCAAATGTACATGGTACATACCGGCAAGTCGTTCAACAGCTCCTTGGAAGGTGTAATTTTGACGGCTGCCCAAAGCGCCATTACCTTGCGGAATGGTTGGAACGGCATACCCTTCCTGCTCGACGAGCCCGCGTCGGTGATGGATGCGTTGGCCGATTACCTGGATCATGCAACCTACGGTGACATCGTCAAATCGCGTACACAGTTTGCCGTTTTCACGGAAAATGGCAAATGGGAAGGCTCCTTGCAGACGATGCGGCCCGGACAGGGATACCTGTTGAAGCGGTTGGGGACGGATCCGGTCACCATCCATTACGTCAAGCCGGGCAAACGCAACGCCAAGCAGGAGACTGCCCCGGATACGGAAGGAGCATTCTCCACTCCGGAGGCGGCTTCCAACATGACGATGATTGCCGTGGTTTCGCCCGAGGCGGGAACTTGCGGAACCCTGCGCGCTTATGTGGATGACGAGTTGGCTGCGGTTGCCCAACCGGTGGATTCTGTTTATTTCCTCACCAT
This sequence comes from Paludibacteraceae bacterium, assembly GCA_017959385.1. Classification (GTDB taxonomy): domain Bacteria; phylum Bacteroidota; class Bacteroidia; order Bacteroidales; family Paludibacteraceae; genus Enterocola. The sequence continues at coordinate 15,997 of JAGDAS010000054.1, read as the reverse complement.
CCAGAGCGACCAAGCGGGAGAGCTTGTTTTCCGTACGGAAAATGGAACCCGTCTGGCACCGCAGGGTGCAACGTTTGCCTACGAGGCCGACAGCCACCAGGGCACCATCCAAATGCCGGTGGTATTGGCTCCCGTTGCAGAACAAGGGGTATACAAGATAGTGGAAGACGGCCAAGTGATCATTGTTCGTGGCAACGAACGCTACGATGTTACGGGTCGAAAACTTAAATAAGGAAGCTTATGAAGAACAGAATTTTCATCGTTACGGCCTGTGTGGCATTGTGTTTGCTCGCCGGATGCAAGAAGAAGGGATCGGACAAGGAGCCCGACTCCTTCTATGGATCGGCATCCGCTCCGTCGTGGTCGGTGTCCGACAGTTATGACTACTCCTCATCCATGACGGCGATCATTGCCGTTGATTTGGGAGCGCAATACCCGGACAAGGCCTCCGATTTCGTTTTGAGCAGCGACGATGTGGTGGCGGCTTTCATCCAGGGTGTGTGTGTGGGCGTTGCTTCTCCGATAGAAGGCTTGTTTTTCCTGTACATTGCCGGAGGAACGGCGGGCGATGTCTCGCTCCGCTATTATTCATCGTTCTACAAGCGGCAGTTTGGTGCCGACAATGCCTTCACGTTCGAAAACGACGCAATGATAGGCACGCACGAGTCGCCCTTCCTACCGGAGTGGAAACCCGTCAAGTGAATAAAAAAAAGGGGTCGCAACCGCGACCCCTTTTTTATTCTGCACCCTGGTGTTCCTTGCGAAGCAGGTCGCTAAGCATTTTGACGGGGGTAAAGGTTTCGACGGGTACTTCGACAAAGATGGTGTTCCAATCGGCCATGGCGCCGTTCCAAAGCCCCGGGCGCTCCTGAATCCGCATTTCAATACCATTCTGTTTCTTCGATGAAATGAATCCGGTCTTGTGGTCAATGTAGTTGCGCAGGTTGAATTTGCCGCCTTTGTAGTTTTTGGTGCTGCAGACAAGGTCCACCGGATTGAAGTGCGTTGACTGCGCTACAATCTTCTTCTGATATTCGTCGTTGATATTGATCTGCGAGGCTTCCACCACTTGCAGACTAGCCTGGTTGCGGCTGTCAAGTACCCAATACGGTCCGCCGCCGGGCTCTCCTTCGTTGCGTACCATACCGCACACACGGATAGGCCGGTTCAGTTTCTGTTGCCAGAACAGAATCTTTTCGCGGAACGTCTGGCTGTAGTAGTCCATTCCGATTTTGATGCCCAGCCGCTGTACGGCAAAACCCTCGATAATCGCCAGGTTGGTGGTCGAAATGGACAGGGATTCCAGCATATTCAGATGTTTGAACACCTCCTGTTGCAGTTCGAGCAGATAGCCCGCCAGCGCTTTCTTGTATCGTACAGTGGTCTCGCGCAATCGGTCAACCGTCACGTTGTCAATGTTTTTGATGAAAATCAGGTCGGCGTCGATCTCGTTGAGGTTCTCGATCAAACTGCCGTGACCTCCCGGGCGGAACAGCAGGCTGCCGTCTTCGTTGCGCACCAACTCTCCGTCTTTGTTGAGCGCCACCATGTCGGTTTTGGGTTTCTGTTCCGAAAATTCGATATTGAACTTTACCCCGAGCCTTTCTTCATACTGTCCGAGCACGGCGTGGATTTTGTGTTCGAAAAGGGGCCGGTGTTCCGGTGAAATGGTAAAATGCAGATGAACCTGACCATCGCCGCTCCGAGCATAGGAGGCACCTTCCACCAGATGTTCCTCAAAGGCCGTGCGCGACTCTGTTCCATATTGGTGGAAGAGAATCATCGCTTTGGGCTGTTTCTGGTAGTTGAGACCCTGGTCGTGCAGGATGAAATCGTCCAAAACCACGTATTTCCCTTCCGCTTCCAATTCACCGATCCTGTAGTCGTATTTGCGCAGTTTGGAGGCCAACTTGTCGTAAAATGCGAATTTTCGGAGATTCTGTAGGCATTGAAGCGCTCCCGGTATTCCGCTTTTTCCTTCCTGCAGATAATAGTCAACCATGTCCTTGAACATCCGCGATGCAGCACCGGAGGCTGGGACGAACTTTACCGTCTTAAGTGTGTCCTGACGGCTTTCGTACAGGTCAATATACGACTGCATACCCTGTTCGGAAATAGCGATGATGCCATTGCCGACCGCGGCGGCTGCTGCGAGTTTGACAAAGGGAAATCCTTTCTCCAGGTTGTCCACCTGCGTGGCGAACTGGCCCTCGGTAATACCCCTTTGGGCGAGTTGTTCTTTATCTTTCTGCGTTAGTTTGTACATGGTCGTTGGTTTGTTGGGTCGGTAATCAGGCTTTTTTGCGGGCGCGCAGCTGTTTTACAGACGCTTCCAGCTCATTGATGGTCTTCTCCTGTTCGTTGATGGTCTTGAGCAATGCGTTCAGCTCTTCGTTTTCAATCGAAGTCGGATATTCGGCGTCCACGCGCTGCAGGAAGTCGGCCAGCATGTTCATGTAGTTGATGAAGGCGTCGTAGGGGGAACTGAACGGCGATCCCCAGGCATTTTTGAAACTCATGTAGCGGAAGTAGTCCGTACATTGCAGGTGCAGCCAGTCGTGCTTGAGCGCCTTCTCTTTGCAGAGGTTGACGCGTTCGGCTACGCTGTAGAGCTTGTTCAGCGCTTCTTCCTGCAATTGGTTCCCGGCCCATGTACTCAGGTTTTTCTCCTCACCCGTCCAACAGAAGGGATAGGAGGCGCTCAGGGCGTCAACGGGAGCGGTCTTGGCCGCTTCGGCCGGTGTCACAAAGCCGATTCCGCGTTTGAAGGCCTGTGTCGGCAGTGCTTTCAGGAATTCAAAAATGCCCGTATAGTCTTTTTGGATGATACCGAACGATTCGTAGCCCAGCCATATGTTGAAGATTTTCTCCTCTTCCGGTGCCTGGGCGATCCAGTTGACGAATTTGTCGGCGGTCAGCGGGTATTCGTCCCATGAGGTGTTGGAGAACTCAAAGGTGATGTGGTTGCTCAGTACATAATTGCGGGCCAGCAATCTCAGTTTGGGCAGGTAGGGATGATTGTACACATAGTTGGGACTTTTCCATCCGAGAATGTGTTTGGCACCCTCGACCAACACGGTCTTATAACCCAATTTGGCGATTTTTTCGCCGATTTCATCGGAATATACCAATTCGGTATTGCGGAAAGTGACCGGTTTTTTGCCGAAGAGCTCCTCAATTTTCGCCGCCTGTTGTTTGACCTGCAGTTCGAACTCTCCGTCGTTGTAAATGGACGACAGCGAGTGTCCGTAGGGTTCCGCCAGGAATTCCACACAGCCGGTATCGGCCAGTGCACGGAAACTGTCAATGACCTCCGGCGCATACATTTCCAACTGCTCCAGGGCGGAGCCGGAGATGGAGAAGGCGCATTTGAACTTCTTGTTCGACGACTGGATGAGGTCGAGCAGGATGTTGTTGGCGGGCAGGTAGGACCGCTCCGCATATTCACGCAGGCGTTGTTCCGTGGTGAAATCGTCGTAATAATAGTGGTCTTTGCCGATTTCAAAGAAGCGGTAGCGTTTCATGGCGTAGGGAACGTGCACTTCGAAGTAAAAGCAGATATTTTTCATAAGTCAATGGATTTATCTTACTACACGATTATAAATTTCACGTACTTTCAGGCCGGCCTTGTCCCAGGTGATTTTGTTCACCTCGTCGCGTCCTTCCTTGCTGAGGGTTTCATAGATGGCCGGATATTCCACGATGGCGTAGATGGCATCGGCCATGGCATCAATATCCCAATAATCCGTCTTGATGGCATGATCCAGGATTTCGGCGCAGCCGGATTGCTTGGAAATGATGGACGGGGTACCTACCTGCATGGCCTCCATCTGCGATATACCGAATGGTTCCGATACCGACGGCATGATATAGACTTCGCTGTTGGCCAGCATCTCAGTGACCTGCCGACCCTTCAAAAATCCGGTGAAATGGAATCGGTCGGCAATGCCGCGGTTGGCAACCAGGTCAATCATGGCATTCATCATATCGCCGCTTCCGGCCATGGCGAAACGCACGTTTTTGGTACGCTGCAACACCCTGGCGGCCGCTTCGACGAAATATTCGGGGCCTTTCTGCATGGTGATGCGGCCCAGGAAGGTGACCAGTTTCTCCTTGCGCGGTTCCTTGACAAAGCTGTCCACGTCCGGGATGGGGTCAACGGCGTTGTGCACTGTGCTGACCTTGGCGGGGTCAATGTGGTATTTCTCAATCACCGTGTTGCGGGTGAGGTTGCTGACGCAGATGATGTGGTCGGCCCAGTCCATACCCCGTTTCTCAATGGCATAGACGGTAGGGTTCACGTTGCCGCGGCTGCGGTCAAAATCGGTGGCGTGTACGTGAATGACCAGCGGTTTGCCCGAAATCTGTTTGGCGAAGATGCCTGCCGGATAGGTCAGCCAGTCGTGCGAGTGGATGACATCAAAGGTCAGGCTGTGGGCCAGCACACTGGCTACCGCCTCATAGTTGTCGATTTCCTGCAGCAGATTGTCCGGATACCTTCCGGAAAATTCGATACATCCCAAGTCGTTGGTGCCGATCCGGCGGAAGTCGTAGCGGATGTGATCGCGGTACCAGAAGTATTCATCCGGGTGCATAATGCCCCCCAACCGGTAGTTGACATGCTCCCAACTGTTCTCCTTCCAAACCACCGGTACGTTGCAGGCGCCGATGAGTTTGAGGAAACTCTGGTCCTCGTCTCCATAAGGTTTGGGAATGACGAAGGTAATCTCCAAGTCCTTCTGCTCCGCCATGCCGCGGGTCAAACCGTAGCTGGCCGTGCCTAAACCTCCCAATATATGCGGCGGGAATTCCCAGCCGAACATCAATGCCTTCATTTGTTCTCGATATTTTTAAGCAGAATTAACGTACGTATAATCTCAGCCACCGTAGGGGCGAACGACATGGCACCATGTCCCTTGTAGGGAGGGTTGCCGTCAAAGAGTTCCGAAAGTGTTCCTACACAGAGTTTCTTCATTTCGGCTTCCATGCCGATGGTCAGTCGTTCGATGAAGGAGACACCGCTGAGTTTGTGGATTTTTAGGTAGGCCTCGGCATATGCTCCTGTGGTCCAGGGCCATACAGGGCCGTTGTGGTAGTTGCGGTTGCGCTCTTTCATGCCGCCCACGTAGTTGGGACGGTAGCCGCCGCTGCGCGGACTCAGCGAACGAAGCCCCTTGGTGGTGAGCAGCTCGCGTGTACACATGTCCAGCACCGACTTCTGCTGGTACTTGTCCAATGGCGAGTAGGGCAGCGACACCGCAAAAATCATATTGGGTCGCACTTCGGTATTGCGCTCGGTACCGTTCACATAGTCGTACAGATAGATGCCGTTCCAGAATGTTTGGACAAATGAGGTGCCGGTAGTCAGGATTTGTTTCTCCAGTGTGTCGCACCATTGGGCATCGTTGTTGGCCTTGGCCAATTCCAACGCGAAATTCAGTGCGTTGTACCACAAGGCGTTGATTTCAACCACATAACCGGTGCGCGGTGTGATGGGACGCCCGTCCTCCACGGCGTTCATCCAGGTCATGGGGACATCGCGTCCGTCCACATAGAGCAGTCCGTTGTTGTGCAGGTAGAGGTTGGGATGCTTCTGCTCCAAAATGTAATGCATGATGTCCAGGGCGATGGCGCCGTACTTCTCCCGCATTTGGTCGAACGAACGGTACTGTGCGTACTGCTGCAGGTCCCACAAGAACCAGAGCAGGGCATCGGGCGCATCCAAGTCTTCCGTTATAGCGGGGCGTCCGCCTTCCATAAGCGTACGTATTTCCCGCACGGCAGTGTCGGCAATGGATTCAAAATGGTGGGGCTCGTCAATGCAGAGTGTGGCGCCGGGCAGCGAAATGAACTGGTCGCGGGCCCGGATGCCGAACCAGGGATAGCCGGCCAGCAGGCCGTCTCCCTCCGCCGACTTGCGGTAGAACTGCTGGGCGGCGTTTTTCAGACAATGGTACATGTCGGTGCGCGGAATACGGGTGGCCAGCTCCTTGTCCCAAATGGTTTTCAGTGTGCGGGGCGAGGCCTCCGAGACACCTGCGGTGAAATAGATGCTTTCCCCTTTTTTGATCGGCATTTCGAAATAACCTGGCACCAGCAGGTCCTCCTGGTAGTCGTAGCCGCGTTCCTGCTCCTTTTCATATACCAGCCCTTTGTACCAGTAGGGTTCGTGGTGGTAGGTACCCTGCTTGGAGAACTGCATATACAGGTAGGGGTACCCATCGTACATTTTGCAGCGGATGCCGTTTTTCACCTCTTCGTAGTTCTGATTGGCCTGGCCGTTGGCTACTGACAGGCAGTGCACACTGCGGAAGGCCAGGAAGGGTTTGAAGCGGATCACCGTAGGCGAGTGTGCTTCCAACAAGGTGTATTTGGTGATGATACGGGGTTCGAACGATACCATCAGACGCTCTTTCGAGATAATGACACCGCCCACACGGTAGGTTGTCTTCGAGATCACCTCACAGCTGAACTCCCGGATGTATTTGTGTCCGTTGGGGCTGATATGCTGGCCTTCGTACTGGTGTACGCCCAGGTTGAATTCGGCTTTATGCTGGATAATGGTTTCGTCGAGCGAGGAAAGCAGGACGTAGTTTCCTCCGCCCAATTCGGGGATGGGGATAACCAGCTGTCCGTGGTATTTGCGCGTGTTGCAATCCACGATGGTGGTGCTGTTATAGGCTCCCGAACGGTTGGTCCGCAACATTTCCTTGGTCAGTGACTTCTCCAGATTGGACAAAACCGTCTTGTCGAAATTAAGGTAATTCATAGTTGTTTTTTCCTTTTAGGCAAAAATAAGAAAATTTTCCGACAGATAAAAGCGAATGACGTGTTTTTCTGTGTGTAAAATCACAGTCTCACCGCTTTTATCATGCGGTCGTTGCCGAACGAATCCCTGCGGAGCTCCGTCCGGAACCCCTGTGATTGGAACAACGCGCAGGTTTCGGCACCCAGCTGACGGTTGATCTCAACATACAGAGTTCCTGCCGGAGAAAGTAGATTTTGTGCGGTTTCACCAATGGAACGATAGAATACCAGCGGGTCGTTCTCCGGTACGAACAGTGCCATGGCGGGTTCATGTTCCAATACCGTGTCGTCCATATCCTTCTTTTCGCCGGGACGCACATACGGGGGGTTGGAAACGATGAGATCGAACAGCCGGCTGTCCAGCGGAAGCGGTTGCAGCATGTCCGCATGGATGAATTCGACGGCCGTGTGGTGAAACTGCGCATTTTCCTGCGCCACGGCCAACGCCTTGTCCGACAGATCCACCGCGGTAACGTGTGCGTGGGGGAAGGCCAGGCTGAGCGTTACCGCCAGATAACCGCTGCCGGTGCCCAAGTCGAGCAGTGTAGCGGGCGGATGTGAGGCGAGGTCCTGCCGGATCCATTCCACCAGTTCCGCTGTTTCGGGACGCGGAATCAGCACGTCAGGCGACACCCGGAACCGCAGCCCGCCCAGTTCCTGCCAGCCCAGCAGATGCTGATAGGGAACACCTTGGGCGAGCTGTCGTCCGATTGTTGTCAGGATTTGACCTTGTTTGTCGGTAAAATCATTATCTTTGCAGAAGTACGTTTGGCTTTCCGTCATACCGCACACTTCCGACACGAAGACCCGCCATAAGGCGAGTGCCTCGGAGCGGGTGTAGCGGGACGAAAGGGCCGAACAGAATTTTTCACGCAAAGCATCCATAACGCAAAGATACGAAAAAGCCATGACGCCCGAACAAAAAGCGACTTATATGCGCCGTTGTTTTCAGCTGGCCCGCCTGGGAGAGGGGCGTGTCGCCCCCAATCCGCTGGTGGGATGCGTTATTGCAACCGACGACGGAATACTTTCCGAGGGGTACCATCGACAGTTCGGTGGCGCCCATGCCGAGGTCAATGCGTTGAATGCGCTGACGCCTGCAGGAAGGAGCCAACTGGGTGATGCGACGGTGTTTGTCAATCTGGAGCCCTGTTCGCATTACGGTAAAACTCCTCCCTGTGCCGACCGGTTGATTGCCGAGGGTGTCCGGCGGGTGGTGGTTTGCAACACCGATCCCAATCCGCAGGTATCCGGGCGCGGCCTGCGGAAACTCCGCGATGCGGGTGTGCAGGTGGAGGAAGGTCTCCTGACCTCGGAGGGATGGGAGTTGAACCGCCGGTTCTTTACCTACCATGAGTTAAAACGCCCCTATATCACGTTGAAATGGGCCGAAACCGCCGATGGTTACCTGGATGCCGATGATCCGAAGCCTATCCGCATCAGCAGCGACCTGACCAAGGCGCTCGTGCACAAACTGCGGGCTACCGAACAGGCGATTTTGGTGGGTACACGCACTCTGCTCAAGGACAATCCCAGCCTGCATACGCGCCGCTATTACGGCGCTCCGTTGACCCGCCTGGCCATTGACAGGAATGGTAGGGCCCCCTTGTCATCGCATCTGCTCGACGGTTCCCAGCCCACCTTCCTTTTCAACTCCCGGCGTGATGACGCACCCTGGGTGCGTTTGGACTTTGACGGGGACGTGATTCAGCAGCTCCTGCAGTTCCTCTATGACCACCGGATCCAGTCGTTGATTGTAGAAGGCGGAGCGGAGACTTTACGCCGTTTCATCGTGCGCGGGTTGTATGATGCCGTGCAGGTGGAGACGGGCGTGTATGCCTGTGGAAAAGGAACTCAGGCACCGGACGTACCTTTGGGCACAGCGCTGCGGACTGCCTGCTACGACGGACATAGGATGGTTTCCTTTCGGAAAATGAAACAATAGCGTATGGGAAGCACCATTGCATATTATATATGGTTGGCCTTCTTCTGGTATGCGGTTATTGCCAGTATCTGGGTGATCCTGCAGGAGAACCGGAGTCCGGTGCGTGCCATCGCCTGGATTTTGGTACTCATCTTTATGCCGGTGGTCGGCCTGGTGTTCTACTACATTTTCGGACGAAGCGGGTTCCATCAGGGGCGGATCGCACGCAAAATCCGCCAGCAGATTGCACGGCAGCAGCTGCCGGCGCTCCGCCATACCCAAATAGCCAAGGACAACGACCTTTTGCTCAAATACCGGCGGCTCATCCAGTTGCTTACGAGTTGCAGTGATGCGCCGCTTTTCGGCAACAACCGGGTGGAGATCTTTGTGGACGGTCGTCTGCTGTTGGAGGCAATGGTAAATGATATAGAAAAGGCGGACAACCATATCCATGTTGAATATTTCATTCTGGAGGACGACAGGACAGGTACCCGCTTTATCGAAGCGCTGATCCGGAAAGCGCTTGAGGGGGTTGAGGTACGTATCATTTACGATGGATTGGGCAGTATGCACCTTAAATACAGTACCCTCAAACGTATGCGCGAGGCAGGCATCAAATTCAAGTCGTTCGGGCGGGTGCGTTTCCCCTTCTTTACCGGCAAACTCAATTACCGCAACCACCGGAAGATCCTGCTTGTGGATGGCAAAGTGGCGTATCTGGGTGGTTTCAACATCGCCGACCGTTACACCGACGGGTTGCAGTGGGGCGTATGGCGCGATACGCACATCCGTTTTCAGGGCGATGCCGTGGCGGGTACACAGTATATTTTCCTGACCGATTGGCTTGGTGTGACGGGCAAGTTGCATAAGACCTCCCGTTTTTTCCCGGTTTCACCGATGGAGACCCGCACGCACATGCAGGTGGTGCGCAGCGGCCCCGACCGCGACTGGCAGACCATCATGCTGGGTTTCTGCGAAGCCATTTACTCCGCACAGCACAGCATTGACATCCAGACCCCCTATTTTCTACCCAATGAGAGTGTTCTCAATGCTTTGCAGACGGCGGCCATGAGTGGTGTGCAGGTGCGTGTCATGCTGCCTTCCCGCTCTGATTCACGGCTCTCGTACGCCGCCTCCATGTCGTATATGGAAACCCTGATGGCTTCCGGGGTACGCGTATATCTTTTCGAAAAAGGATTTATCCATGCCAAGACACTGGTGGTGGACAATGACCTGACCATTGTCGGTTCGGCCAATATGGATTACCGCAGTTTTGAGCAGAATTTTGAGGTGAGTGCCTTTATCTACGACGAGGATCTGGCGTGGCGTATGCACGAGAACTTTACCAGTGACCTGCGCGTCAGCCGGCGGTTGCATCCCAAGGCATGGACTCACCGTCCGCGTTGGAAACGTCTGGTTCAGTCCATCGCACGTTTATTCAGTCCCATTTTATGATGAAACCTGTTTTTTTGATCGGATTTATGGGGGCCGGCAAGACCACGTACGGCCGTAGTCTGGCCCAACAGACGGGTCTGCGTTTTGTCGATGCCGACGATTATCTGGTGGAGCGGAGCGGCTGCAGCATTCCGAAGCTGTTTTCCGAAAGGGGGGAACAGGGATTCCGCCAATGGGAACGCCAATGCCTGGAAGAGTTGTGCCGGATGACGGATGTGGTGGTGGCTACCGGTGGTGGAATGCCGTGTTTTTTCGATAATATGGAACTGATGCGGCGTTCGGGTTTAACCATTTATCTGGAAGCTTCGGTCGAGGTGCTTGCCCGGCACCTGGAGGGCACCGGCGACCGCCGCCCGCTGTTGAAGGGAAAGACACCGGAACAGTTGCGCGGGTATATTGCCGCCACCTTGGAACAACGTCGTCCCTTTTATGAACTCGCCGCCTGCAGAATCGATGCCACGCGTCCGGATATCGTCCACCTGCTCGGTGAATTGGTGCGTTACGCACCACAGGATTAGAAGGTCATCGTTACACCGGCCATGCCGTTGATGCCGAAATTGCGGTAACCGTAGAAACTGTCACCCTTGACGTTGATGAGGTTTTTGCCGTTGACAAACACACTCAGCCAGTCCAATGCCTTGTAGGTTACCCAGACATTCAGATCGTTGAGCGGTTTCATTTTGCAAGACTCCTCTCCGATGCGGGCGTAGCGTCCCGCCAGGAAGTTGTAGGAAAGTCCCACCTCCCATTTCTCGAGGAACCGGTAACTTCCTTTGAAATTGATTTCCCAGGCCGGTTTCTGCCAAGCATGCTCCCAACGGCTGCCGTCGTCGTCCTTGACACCCCAATAGTTGTAGCGGGCCGTAACGCCCAGGTCCAGGCCTTTAACGGCATCGTAGTGCAATCCGGCTTCCACGTTGATCCGGTTGGTTGTTTTACCGTAGAGTACCTCGAAGGTGTTGCCTACAGTCCGGTTGGCCGTATCGGCGGCGTTGACGTAGTAGTGCTCGTTGAGCAGGAGTTGGTATTGACCACCTACATGAAAGAGCAGCCCTTCCATCACCTTGATCTTGATGCCGAGCCGGGCGTCCAGGGGGGTGTAAGTGGGCAGCAGCACCAGGTCGGGCGTGATGTAACGGTTCTCTTGCAGTATATCCACATAGTTGTTGTCGCGGAAGTCGCTGCCGAGGCCGGCCTCCAGGTAGAATAGTCCGGGTACCAGTCCGAACAGTCCGTACATGTCGGCGCCACCGCTTACCGGCCATTTGCGTACGCCCTGTACACTGTCGGAAGCCAATCCGAACAGTTTCCCGCCAATGCGCAGTTGCCAGTCCTTACCATCCACATAATAATAAGGATTGATGGTGAAAAGGCCGGTGTTGTGCCGGGCGATGCCCGCTCCGCCGAGGAAATTGCCATCCATGCCAATGTTCAGGCCGAGCCGGCCGGTGTTCAAGGCAAACCGCATATCCGCCCCGAAGTCAAGTGCGTTGTTGTGAATGCCCGCGTTGCGTCCGAAATAGTGGTAATCCAACACGAAGTCGTATTGGAAGGCCTTCTTGCTGTTGGTTGAGAAAAGATCGAAGTGCGCTCCTACTGTGGTGTAGGATCCTTTGGTCAGTGCCGTGTCGGGAGCAAAAGTCCAGGTGGTGTCGGTTGTGGGGCGGCCGTAATAATCAAAGCCGTTGTAGGAGAAATCGACCGCCGACGAAAGCCGCGCTTCCTTGAACTGGTTCTCAAAGGTAATGGTGGCTTCGGTGTTGTGTCTGGCGGCACGCGGCCGATAGGTGTCGTCGTAGCGGATATGCCCCCAGTCGGAGTGGTGCTGCAAATCAATGTCAAGCAGGTATTTGTCGCCCTGCAGGAGCGGATAATAGAATTCTCCCAACACCTGCCAGTAGGCACCCAGTCCGGCACGGAACACGCCTTTGCGCGCGTCTTTCTCCGATGAGGTGTGGTAAAGGTTGCTCTTGATCTTGCCCGGTGTGGTGGTGACCTCTTCCGATTGGGACCAGGTGGAGTAGGAAACCACCGGCCGGTCGGGGGTGTAGGTCTCTTTGGCCGGCACTACGTTGATCTTGTCGGCATCAATGTCGGTAGGCACGTAGTCTTTCTCTACGGTGACGGAACGGTTGATGGAGGCGTCATCGGCGGCTCGGGCGGCCAGCGGAAGGGCGGTTAGGGCCAACAAGGCCAGGCAGGCCCGCATGCTGATCGGTCTCATATTACTCTTCGTCGGAAATGTTTTCGCTTTCATGTTGTTCTATGGCTTTCAGACGGTCGCTGACGGCCGTGTTGATTTCCAGGTCGGTTTGAATGTAGTTTTCGCGCAGGCTGAGCAGGTACTGCTTGGCCTCGAAGTAGTTGCCGCGGGCGGTGTACAGGTCGGCGAGCAGAACGAACGATTTGGCCAGCCAATGGCCGTGCGGAGTTCCTTTTTCAATAAAGTCGAAGATTTCCTTTTCCGCCAGGTCGTCCTGCCCCTTGTCGTGGAGATAGGCGGCTTTCAGGTATTTGGCTTCGGCTCCCTCGGCAGTGCGTGTGTCAGCGGCGAGCGGATCCATACAGATGAAGGCCGAATCCTGATTGCCCAGCGCCTCGTACGATTTCATCATCTTGTAATGCGATTCGGTGACCAGTTCGACATCGGAGGCGTAGCGTTGCAGTATGCCGGAGGCGTCGCTGATGGTTTCGCGGTAACGTTTGAGTTGATAGTGGCAGCGCAGCAGGCCGGTTTCGGCGCTGCGACGGTCATCCTGCGTGCCGATTTGCACCAGCTGCTTGAAGTAGCTGATGGCTTCCTCGTAGCGGCCTTGGTCGTAGGCGATGGCCGATGCGCGTACCAGCGAGAACTCCAGGTTGGGATTGCCGTTGTCGGAGATCAGTTCGCGGTACAGTTTGAGCGAAGCCTCGTAATTTTCCTGTTTGTACCAGCAGTTGGCCAGGTAGTAGCGGGCCAGCGAATGGTATTTTCCGGAAGGATATTTGTCCAGGTATTTCTGCAGGCTGGAGGCCGCTTCGGCATATTGTTCCTTGAAGTACACTTTTTCAGCGGCCTTGTACATGAGCGAATCCTCCTTGCTGGTGGCTTTCACGCCCATGCTTTTGGCAATGGTGGCGTATTGGTCCACCTGGTTCTTTTCCACGAGGATGTCCTCGACGGCACTCAGCGCTGCCTGCGCCTCTTCGGTGTTGGGGTAATCCGACACCACCTTTTTGTAGGATTCCAATGCTGCATCGGTGTTCCCATCGTTGTATTGCAGCATGGCGATCTGCAATTGGGCCTTGCGTACAACGGCACTTGACCGGGGATAGGCGGCTACAATGCCCTGGTAGGCTTGGACGGCCTCGTCATTACGACCCATTGATACGTAGGTTTTGGCAATTTCGATGCGTGCGTCGTCCGCCCATTGGGATTTGGGGTACTGGGCCACCAGTTGGTTGAGCTTGTCGATCTTGCCGGTAGGATTCTTCTGCAGTCCGGCCGTGATGCCTTGCCGGTAAAGGGCGTAGTCGGCACCGCTCAGATCGCTCCCCTGTGCATAAGCCTGTTGGTAGGCTTTGGCGGCCAAATCGTACTGGCGGTCAATAAAATAGCAATCTGCAATGCGGTTGTAGGCATCGATGAGCATGTTTTTGTCCGTTTTCTCCAGGTTTACGAACTTGCGCATCCAGATGTTGGCATCGCTGTATTCCTGCAGGCGGATGCAGGTGTATCCCAGGGCGTAGTGCACCAATGGGAATTCCTGTTCCGAGCGGTTGGTGGTTTTTTGCAGATAGGTGTTGTACTTGGTTTTGGCGTCGGAATACTTGCCGCTGCGGTAACAGCACTCACCCAGCCAGTAGTAGGCGCGGGCGGTGAGCGACGCGTCGTAGCTCCGACCGGAGAGCATGGTCTCCAGGTGGCTCTGGGCGGCCGTGTAATTGCGGTTGGCGATGGAGGTGGTGGCCAGGCCGAACAGAATGCGTTGTTCCGCCGCCTTGATGGACGGAGTAGGCGCGTTGATGTTCTGAATGGACTGGTAGGCTTCCGCATAATTCTGCGTGGTCAGATAGACGTTGGTCAGGTATTCGTACACCTTGGGGACGTACTTGGACTGCGGAAATTCCTTCAGGAAACGCTCGAATGCGCTGACCGATTCGTTGAACGGCGAGTAGGACAGTTCGTAGGTGACCAGGGCGTAGTTGTAAAGCGCGTCTTCCTGCACAGCGGGGTCGTATTTCTCGTTGGCCGCCTGCTGGAAGGCCATACGCGCATTCTTTTTGTCCCCTTGGTTCAGGTACGACATGGCGATGTGGAAGTAGGCGTTCTGCGTCAGCGGGTCCTTGCCGCCGGTGCATTTGGACAAGGCCGACACCGCATCCGCCCAATGGCTGCTGAAATAGTGGGCCATACCCATCTGGTACCAGTCCTCACGGGTTAGTTTGGGTTTGGACTTCTGGTATTCCTCGTAGTACTTCAATGTGGCGGCGTAGTCTTTGCCTTTGAAGCTGCACGAGGCCAGCAGCCGCAGGATTTCGTTGCGGTTTTTGTTCTTGGTGTCGGCCAGCAGCGGTTTGCCTGTTTCGATCACCCGGTCGCAGTCATCCATGGCATAATGGCACTGGCAGAGCAGATAGGGGGCGGAGTCCTTGAAGTCGGGATGTTCCTTGACCTTCTGCAGGTGGACAGCCGCCACGGCATAGTTCTTGAGTTGGTATTCGGCGTAGCCGTAATAGTAGCGGGCGGGTTCCTCAAAGCGGCTGCCGGGCATCTGGAGCAGTTTCTCCAGTTCGTAAGCGGCTTTGTCATAGCTTTCCTGCCGGATGTAGGCATACCCTTTGTAGAAGTACAGTTCCTGTTTCTGTTCGGCCGAAAGTTTGTTCTCGTGGATGGCGTCGAAGAACTTGACGGCTTGTTTGTACTTGCCGGATTCGTATTCCAGAATGCCCCGGTACAGGTAGATGAGCTCGATGTCGGTGGCATAGGGATAGCGGTTCTGGTAGTCGGCCAGTTTGACGGCGGCGTCGTCACGCCGTTGGTAGAAGGCCGACATGGCGATGTAGTAACGGGCCATACGCTCCTGTTCGGCAGGAAGCGCTTCGTCACCAAGGGTCAGGTAATTCTCCAAATAGCGCACGGCGGCCGCGTAATTCTTGGTTTCAAAGAAGGCTTGGCCGTCCTCGAACAGTTGGGAGGAACGTGTGTCAAACGGAGAGGGCTGGGCGGTCAGGAGGGAGGCCTGACTCAGCAGGCTGACAAGCAGCACAAGAAAGACGTTTTTCTTCATATCGGGAAATCCGGTGTTCTTCAACAAGATGCAAAGATAGTTTTTTTCGGCGAAAGTCGCTCGCGTGCACGTTTTTTTTAAGTATTTTTGCACCCGATATTTAAAAATCCTTTCGGAAAATGAAAACCTACACCCGTGTATCCGACTTGGGCGATCTGCACCAAGCGCTGCGAGAGGCCCTCGAAGTCAAAGCCAATCCGTTCCAATGGGAGCACCTCGGCCGTCACAAAACCTTGCTGATGGTATTTTTCAACAACAGTCTCCGTACCCGTCTGAGCACGCAGAAGGCCGGTATGAACCTGGGAATGAACACCATCGTGCTCGATGTCAACGCCGGCGCCTGGAAGTTGGAGACCGAGCGCGGGGTGGTGATGGACGGCGACAAGTCCGAGCATTTGCTGGAAGCCATTCCCGTTATGGCGCAGTATGCCGAGAACATCGGGGTGCGCTCGGTCGCCCGTTTCGAGAGCAAAGAGTTCGACTCTCAGGAAACCATCCTCAACCCGTTTGTCCAATCTTCGGGCAAACAGGTGTTCAGCAT
>JAGDAS010000053.1 GCA_017959385.1 Paludibacteraceae bacterium | reverse complement strand
GGTGGACGGCACCTTCGACGACTGCCAGCGCCTGGTCAAATCGGCCTTCATGGACCCCGAGTTGAACGCCAAAATGCGCCTTACATCGGCCAATTCCATCAATGTGGCCCGTTTCCTGCCGCAGGCGTTCTACTACTTCTACGCCTATGCCCAGCTCAAGCGCACCGGTCAAGCGGACAATGTGGTGGTCTGCGTACCCAGCGGCAACTTCGGCAACATCACCGCCGGCTTGTTCGGCAAGCGGATGGGACTGCCTGTCAAGCGTTTCATCGCCGCCAACAACCGCAACGACATCTTCCTGCAGTATCTCCTTACCGGAAAATACAACCCGCGTCCGTCGGTGGCTACGCTGGCCAACGCCATGGACGTGGGCGACCCGAGCAACTTCGCCCGCGTCATGGACCTGTATGGAAACAGCCACGAGGCTGTATGCCGCGAAATCAGCGGTGCCCGCTACGATGACGAACAAATCGCACAGGCCATCCGCCAATGCCGCCGGGACACCGGCTACCTGCTCGATCCGCACGGCGCCTGCGGCTGGCAAGCCCTGCAAGACCAACTTCAACCCGGCGAAACGGGCGTCTTTCTCGAAACCGCCCACCCTGCCAAGTTCAAAGAGAAAGTCGATGCCATCCTCTCGGACAACATCGACATTCCCGCCAAGCTGCAGGCCTTTATGCAAGGCACCAAGCAAAGCCTGGCCATGAGCAGCGGATTCAACGATTTCAAGCAGTTCCTGCTGCAACAATAAAAAGAAGGAGCGGTGAGTGACTCACCGCTCCTTCTTTTTTACTTCGAGATGAAATCAACGATCCAAGCACCGATGTCGGTCGTACCATACTTAGGCTTGCCCGGTTCCTGAATCTCCGGCGTGCGCACGCACTGACGGATGCTTTCGTCAACCGCCTTGCGGACTAACGCAGCCTCCTGCATCAAGTCAAAATGCTCCAGCAGCAACGCAGCCGACAAAATCTGTGCCAAGGGGTTGGCCACATTCAGTCCGGCTCCCTGCGGCCACGAACCGTGCACCGGTTCGAACAGCGGCGTACCCGTACCCAGCGAAGCGGAGGGCAGCAGACCCATGGAGCCCGAAATCACGGAAGCCTCGTCGGTCAGGATGTCGCCGAAGGTATTTTCGGTAACGATCACATCAAAGAAGGCCGGATCCTGCACCAGCCGCATGGAAGCGTTGTCCACGAACATGTAATCGACCGTGATGTCGGGATGTTGCGGAGCCATCTCCTGGGCAATCTGACGCCACAGACGGCTCGAATCCAACACATTGGCCTTGTCCACCACCGTCAGATGCTTACGGCGTTTGCCGGCATATTCGAAGGCCACCTTCAGAATACGCTCAATCTCCACGCGCGTATAGGCGTTGGTGTCGTAAGCGCGGTCGTTGTCACGGTATTTCTCGCCGAAGTACATACCACCGGTCAACTCGCGGATGCATACAAAATCCACGCCCTTGAGGAGTTCCTCCTTGATGGGCGACATGTGGCTGAGCTGGTCGAAAATCTGGATGGGACGGATGTTGGCGAACAGTCCCAGTGACTTGCGCATGGCCAGCAAGCCCTGTTCGGGACGCACCTTGGCCGTCGGGTCGTTGTCGTATTTCAAACTGCCCACAGCCGAGAAGAAGACGGCATCCGCATCCTGACAGATCTTCAAGGTCTCGTCGGGGAAAGGATTGCCGGTCAGGTCAATGGCTTCGGCACCCACATGGCCGAAAGTGTATTCAAACGAATGGCCGAATTTGGCAGCCACCGCATCCAAAACGGCTACACCCTGTTTGGAAATCTCAGGGCCGATACCGTCGCCGGGAAGTACAGCAATTTTCAGTTTCATAAAGCGTTATTTAAGATTCAATGATATTCAACATCTTTTCGGTCGCCTGGATGGCCGCCTCCATCTGGTCGGCGTCCAGACCGTGGGTCTTGAACACGCGGCCGTCCATGTTCCAGGTAATGATGGTTTGCACAAAGGCATCGGTGCGGCCTCCGGGGGGAATGGCCACCACATAGTCGGCCAACAGCGGATGGGGTTTGTGCAAGCGGTCGTACACCGCCCACAGTGCGTGCATGAAGGCATCGTACTGGCCGTCTCCGGCCGCTGTCTGCTGGTAATTCTGCCCATCCACCTCGACCGAGATATTGGCCACCGGCTTGAGGCCCTGCGTCAGCGTAAGCGAGTAATTGAGCAGGCGCACATGCTGCTGCTTGCCCGACGTTTTGAGCACATCCGATATAATATAAGGAAGATCCTCCTGCGTAACACGCTGCTTTTTGTCGCCCAGCGCCACGATACGGCTGGTCACTTTCTTCAGCGCATCGGGCTCCAGATGAATGCCCAGCGCCTCCAGATTCTTTTTGATGCTGGCATTGCCCGACGATTTTCCCAGCGCCCATTCGCGGGTGCGGCCGAAGCGTTCGGGCAACAGGTCGTTGCAGTAAAGGTTGTTCTTCAAGTCACCGTCGGCATGCACCCCGGCCACCTGCGTGAAGACGTATTCGCCGACCACGGGCTTGTTGCCCGGCACCCGGACACCCGAATAGGTCTCCACGATTTTGGAGACACGCGAAATCTGCTCCTCCTTGATGGAAGTCTGGACGTGCAGCTGGTCGTGCAGTACGGCCACCACACTCGAAAGCGGTGCATTGCCGGCACGTTCGCCCAAACCGTTGACCGTGGTATGGATGGAGGTGATACCCGCCTCGACCGCCGCAAACACATTGGCTACCGCCAGATCGTAATCGTTGTGCGCATGGAAGTCAAAGTTGAGTTCGGGATAGGCGGAGACCATTTCACGGCAAAGCCGTCCGGTTTGCACAGGGTTGAGAATACCGAGTGTGTCGGGCAGCATAAAGTGCTTGACAGGATACCCCTTCAACTCATCGAGCATCAGGTGGACATATTCCGGCGAATGCAGCATACCATTGCTCCAATCCTCCAGATAGACATTGACCGAAAGGCCGTTCTCATGGGCAATATCCATCACCCGTTTGATATCGGAGAAATGTTCCTCAGGCCGCTTGCCCAACTGTTCCACACAGTGTTTCATGGAGCCTTTGCAGAGCAGGTTCAGCACCTGGCCGCCGGCATCGCGGATCCACTCCACCGACTGGCCGCCATCCACAAAGCCCAGCACCTCCACCCGGTCGGCATAGCCCTTTTCCTGCGCCCAGCGCATCATGCGGCGGGTGGAGTCGTACTCCCCCTGCGAAACCCGGGCGGAGGCCACCTCGATGCGGTCCACCCCGACATCCTCGAGCAGCAGGCTGGCGATGCTCAGTTTCTCCTGCGGAGCGAAAGCGACACCGGATGTCTGCTCTCCGTCCCGCAATGTGGTATCCAGTATCTGAATCATAGCGATTGGGCGCGTCGTTGCTCAAATTGCTCGATATCGGCCTTGTGCGACAACAGGTAGTCGATGTCGTCGTAGGCGTTCATCAGGCAGTATTTCTTATAGGCGTTGATCTCAAAATGCTCGCTTTGGCCGGTGGCCAGGTTGGTCACCGTCTGGTTGGGCACGTCCACCTTGACCTGCATATTGCTATCGGCGGCGATGCTGTCGAAAAGCGACTGCTGGAACGCCTCGCTCACCACGACGGGCAGCACAAAGCAGTTGAGCAGGTTGTTGCGGTGGATGTCGGCGAACGACGATGAAATCACCACGCGCACTCCGTAGCCGGCAATGGCCCAGGCGGCATGTTCGCGCGAGGAACCGGAGCCCCAGTTCTTACCGCCCACGATGATTTCGTGCACACCTTTGTGCGGTGCTTCCGCAAATGCGGGTTGGTTCATTACGAAACCGGCCACGGGTTTGCCGGCGGCATCGAAGCGCAGATCGTGCATAAAGGCATCCCCGAAGAACTTCGGATCGCGCGTGGTCGAGGCCAGGTAGCGCGCCGGAATGATCAGGTCCGTATTGCAGTTGTCGATCGAAATGGGGATGCAGGTGGATTGAATGATATCGAATTTTTCCTTTGCCATAGTCTTACAATTTACGAGGATCAGTAATTACGCCGGTCACGGCCGACGCGGCCACCACCAACGGGCTGGCCAGTACAGTGCGGGCTCCGGGGCCCTGGCGGCCGACAAAATTGCGGTTGCTGGTCGAAATGGACAATTTGCCGGCAGGCACCTTGTCCGGATTCATGGCCAGGCACGACGAGCAGGAAGGCAGACGGAGTTCGAAACCGGCCTCCGCCAGGATTTTGTCAATGCCCTCGTCAATGACCTGCTGGCGGACCAGCCAGGAACCGGGTACGATCCAGGCCACCACGTTGGGTGCTTTCTTACGTCCTTTCACCACCGAAGCGAATGCGCGGAAGTCTTCAATGCGTCCGTTGGTGCAGGCACCCAGGAAGCAGTAATCGACGGGGGTACCCTCCAATTTCTGACCGGGTTGGAACTGCATGTATTCCAGCATGCTCATGAACTGGTCCTTTTCGGCTTCCGACATACCGTCGGTGGTCGGAATACATTCGTCAATGGCAATACCTGCTCCGGGGTTGGTGCCGTAGGTGATGCGGGGGGCGATGTCCTCGGCCCGGTAGGTCACCTCCTTGTCGAAGACGGCGTCGTCATCGCTCTCGAGCTGACGCCAGCGGGCAACCGCCTGGTCCCATTCCGCTCCCTTGGGAGCGTATTCGCGGCCTTTCAGGTAGGCGAATGTCGTATCGTCCGGTGCGATCAGACCGGCACGGCTGCCCATCTCGATCGAAAGGTTGGAAAGCGTCAGCCGGCCTTCCATCGACATATTGCGGATGGCCGATCCGGCATATTCCACCGCATAGCCGGTAGCACCGGAAGTGGTCATCTGCGCCATGATGTACAAAGCCACGTCTTTGGCGGTCGTACAGGCGGGCAGTGTTCCCTCAATGTTGATCCGCATGGTCTTGGGCTTGCTCTGCAGAATACACTGGCTGGCCAGCACCTGAGCCACCTCACTGGTGCCGATGCCCATGGCGATGGCGCCGACGGCTCCGTGGGTGGAGGTATGCGAGTCACCGCACACAATGGTCATTCCCGGCAGGGAAAGCGCCTTCTCCGGGCCCACCACATGGATAATACCGTTATCCTTGGTTCCCATGGCGAAATGTTTGATACCGAATTCGGCACAGTTGGCCTTCAGGGTTTCCACCTGCTTGCGTCCGGTCGGATCATCGATGCGCTCCTGCTGGTCGGACGGCGTGTTGTGGTCGGGCATGGCCACCACTTGATCCGGACGGAACACCTTCACCTTCTTGTCGCGCAGCGTGTCAAAGGCCTGCGGACTCGTCACCTCGTGGGCGTAGAGCCGGTCAATGTACAATTGCGTAGGACCGCCTTCCACTTGTTGCACGACGTGGGCGTCCCAGATTTTGTCAAACAATGTTTTCCCCATGGTTGTTATTAATTTCTAAACTTGTTGATTGCGTCAATATAAGCTTCGACACTGGCGGTGACAATGTCCGTATTGGTGCCGAAACCGTAATAAATGTGTCCCTTGTACTCCACCGACTGGTGTACCTTGGCCATATCGTCGGAGCCCTTGGAAATGGCCTGGATGGTGAATTCCTTGAGCGTCATTTCCCGCTTGATAATGCACTTCAGCGCCTTGATGGCGGCATCGACCGGGCCGTTGCCGCTGGCGGCAGCCTCGAAATGTTCGTTGGCCACCTGCAGACCGATGGAAGCAACGGGGCGGATGCCCTTGCCCGTGGTCACCTGCAGATAATCCAACTTGACATTGTGGTCGGTCGAACGGTCCACACCGGCCAGCACAAGCAGATCCTCATCGGTCACTTCCTTCTTCTTGTCGGCCAAAGCCAGGAAATCCTGATAGATCTTGTCCAACTGATCACCTTCCACCTGGATACCGTTGATACCCAAACGGTGTTTGATGGCCGCACGGCCGCTGCGGGCGGTCAGTACGATGGAGGCCTCGTCGATACCGACATCCTTGGGATCCATGATTTCGTAAGTGGAGGCGTTTTTCAGCACACCGACCTGATGGAAGCCGCTGGAATGAGCGAAGGCGTTGCGCCCCACCACCGCCTTGTTCGGCTGGACCGGCATATTCATCAGCGAGCTGACCATCCGGCTGGTCGGGAAAATCTTGGTGGTGTTGATATTGGTCTCGATGCCCAGATCGGGATGCGTCTTGAAAATCATGGCCACTTCCTCCAGTGAAGTGTTGCCGGCCCGTTCGCCGATGCCGTTGATGGTCACCTCCACCTGGCGGGCACCGCCGAGCACACCGGCCACGGTATTGGCCGTAGCCATACCCAGGTCATTGTGGCAATGGGTGGAAAGAATGGATTTGCCGGCGGCGAAAGCATCTACATGCTCGTACAGGTAGCGGATCTTCTCCTCGTACTCGTTGGGCAGACGGAAACCTGTCGTGTCCGGAATGTTGCAGACGGTGGCTCCGGCCTTGGTCACTGCGTCGATGACACGGGCCAGGTACTCGTTGTCGGTACGTCCGGCATCCTCGGCGTAGAATTCAACATCATCGACATACTTGCGGGCGTACTTGACCGCCGCCACCGCACGTTCGATAATCTCTTCCGGCGTGGAGTTGAATTTGTACTTGATATGCGAGGGCGATGTACCGATGCCGGTATGAATGCGCTTGCGTTTGGCGAATTTCAACGCTTCGGCCGCCACGTCGATATCCTTCTCCACCGCACGCGTCAGCGCACAGATGGTCGGCCATGTGACCGCTTTGGAGATTTCCACCACACTGTTGAAATCGCCCGGACTGCTGACGGGGAACCCCGCCTCAATCACATCCACACCAAGTGCTTCAAGCTGCTTGGCCACCTGGATTTTCTCTACCGTGTTGAGCTGGCAACCGGGAACCTGTTCGCCGTCGCGCAGCGTAGTGTCGAAGATATACAACCGTTCCATATTCTGTTGGTTTTAATTGTCAATTAAAATAAGAAAACCTTTCGTACCGCGGGGTAAGAAAGGTTTTACGTGTATTTCGCTGAAACCCGGCTCACACCCGCCCGCATGTCAACAACAGGACACGCAGGTTGAGCAGAATAATATGGGAAATCACGCAAATCAACGCTGTTTGTTAAAACGCGACAAAATTACGACAAATTTTTAATTTCTCCAAATAAAAGCGCCGATGAATTTTATCGGCGGCCGATATGAAAAAAAAACGTCCTGAGCGGGCTGATTCCGACAAAAATGACTATCTTTGTAAGTGATTGGGCCCGCAAGGGCATGCAGCGAATGGAAACGACTCAGCGTCAAATAGGAAGAATCACCTCCGTCCAAAACGGCAGCGCCACGGTCAGCCTCGAACGGCCGACGGCCTGCGGGGACTGCAGCGCCCGTGCACACTGTCACGGAACAGAATGCCGCGGGGAGGAGCTGCGGATCACCGCCGGTGCAACCGGGTTCCAACCCGGCGACCGGGTCTGGGTCGTCACCGACACACGCAGCGGCATGCGCGCACTGGCCTGGGCCTACCTGTTCCCACTGGCACTGCTGGCCGCCGGATTCTCCTTGGCCATGGCCGCCGGTCTGGCGGATTATTGGTGCGCCCTGGCCGCGCTGGCGCCCCTGCCGGTCTGGTACGGACTGCTGCACCGGCGCGAAAAACACGGCCGGAACCGTTTCCCCGTTCATTTGGAACCTGTCAACAATTAGCCTTTACCGATATGTACACTGTTCTATATACCTTGTTGTTACTGTTGGTCACCGGAGCGTTGGCCGCATTACTGCTGGCCTGGGCCGCTAAAAAATTCCGTGTGGAGGAGGATCCGCGCATAGACGAAGTCGAATCCCTGCTGCCCGGTGCCAACTGCGGCGGTTGCGGACAGGCCGGATGCCGGCAGTTTGCGGCAGCCTGCTGCTCCGCCGGATCGCTCGAGGGAATGCAATGCCCCACCGGCGGTGCGGATGTAATGAAACGGATCGGCGCCGTACTGGGCATGGAAGCTGCCGACGTACAGCCCAAAATCGCCGTAGTCCGCTGCGCGGGCACTTGCAGCGCCCGACCCAAAAACAACCAGTTCGACGGTTTGCGCAACTGCGCCGTCGCCTCCAGCCTCTACGCCGGCGAAACCGGCTGCGCCTTCGGATGCCTCGGGTTCGGCGACTGTGCGGCCGCCTGTTCCTTCGGAGGCATCACCATCAACCCGCACACGGGACTGCCCGAGGTCAATCCCGACCTGTGCACCGCCTGCGGGTCCTGCGCAAAGGCCTGTCCCAAACACCTCATCGAACTGCGTCCGCGCGGCCCCAAGGACCACCGCCTCTATGTAGCCTGCACCAACCGCGAAAAGGGTGCCGAAGCACGCAAAGCATGCACCGCTGCCTGCATCGGATGCGGCAAATGCGTAAAGGAATGCGCTTTCGAAGCCATCACCCTGCAAGACAACCTGGCCTATATCGATCCGGACAAATGCCGGCTTTGCCGCAAATGCGAGGCCGCCTGTCCGACCGGAGCCATACACGCCGTCAATTTTCCTCCTAAAAAAACCGAACAAGCATGAAAACATTCCGTAGGGGCGGTATCCATCCCGCCGATAACAAATTGTCGGCCGGACAGCGCATTGAGACGCTGCCGCCTCCCGCAGTCGCCGTCATACCGCTCAGCCAGCATATCGGAGCGCCCGCCCAACCTGTAGTGGCGGTAGGCGATTACGTCCGGGTGGGCCAGCTCATCGGCGAACCTGGCGGCCCCATGTCGGCGGCGGTGCACAGCTCTGTTTCCGGAAAAGTGACCGCCATCGGCGAAATCAAGGACGCCTTCGGAATCAAACAGACGGCAATCACCATCACCACCGAAGGCGACGACTGGATGCCGGAGATCGACCGTTCCGGCCAGATCAAACCCGGCTGCAAATATTCGCCGGAGGAAATCCGGCAGAAAATCGCCGACGCCGGCATTGTCGGATTAGGCGGAGCCTGCTTCCCCACGGCGGTCAAGCTCAACCCGCCCGCATCCTGCCATATCGACACGCTGCTCATCAACGGCGTGGAGTGCGAACCCTACCTGACCCCCAACTACCGCCTGATGATCGAGCACAGCGAGGAGATCATGGTGGGCATCACCCTGTTGATGCGCTGTCTGAAAGTGGAACGGGCCCTGGTAGGCATCGAAGCCAACAAACCGGAGGCCATCGAACGGTTCGAGCACATCGCCGCCCGCCGCGACGGCATCGAAATCGTACCGTTGAAGATGAAATACCCGCAAGGCGGTGAGAAACAACTGATCCAGGCTCTGACAGGCCGTGAGGTGAAAAGCGGCCAACTGCCCGCAAGCGCCGGCGTGGTCGTCATCAATGTAGCCACCACTTTTGCCGTCTATGAGGCGGTACAGATGAACAAACCGCTCATAGAGTCCTATTTGTCGGTAAGCGGACTCAACCTGCTCAAAACCGGCAACTTCAAGGTACGCATCGGCACTTCGATGGCGGATGTGATGGAACGGGTGAGCGGCATTCCGGAAGACACCGGCAAGATCATCGCCGGCGGCCCCATGATGGGACGCTCCATGATCCATGTCAACGCACCGGTCACCAAGCGGATTACCGGCATCACGCTGCTCAGCCGCCAGGATGCGCTGCGGCTCGAACCCCAACCCTGCATCCGCTGCACCAGCTGTATGCAGGCCTGCCCCATGGGACTGGAGTCCTACCTGCTGGCACGCAAGGCCGAATTGAAGGACTGGGAATTTTTGGAAAAACACCATATTATGGACTGCATGGAATGCGGTTGCTGCAGCTATGTGTGTCCGAGCCACCGTCCGCTGCTGGACTGCATCCGGCTGGGCAAAGCCACGGTGGGGAACCTCATCCGTTCAAGAGCAAAAAAATAAGCAAACAACCTTATGGAAAAAATGATTATATCCCCCTCCCCGCACATTTTCAGCGGCGACACCGTTCAAAAACGCATGCGCAATGTACTGATCGCCCTGGTACCGGCCTACCTGGCCGCCCTCAACTACTTTGGTCTGGGTGCACTGGCCGTCAGCCTGATCTCGGTTGCCTCCTGCGTGACATTCGAATACCTGATCAACCGTTTTCTGCTCAAACGTCCCTGCACGATTACGGATCTTTCGGCCGTGCTTACCGGTCTGCTGCTGGCCTTCAACCTCCCCTCCAACCTGCCCTGGTGGATCGTCATCATCGGCGCATTGGTGGCCATTGGTATCGGAAAGATGGCCTACGGCGGTTTGGGAACCAATCCCTTCAACCCGGCACTGGTCGGCCGCGTATTCCTGCTGATTTCCTTTCCGGCCGAAATGACCACCTGGCCGATAGCGGAGAAATTCTCCGCACACTATATGGATGCTCTGACCGGAGCCACTCCGTTGGCAGGCATCCGGGCCGGTGAAGTGTACAACTATATGGACCTGCTGATCGGACGCATCGGAGGCAGTATGGGCGAAGTCAGCGCCATCGCACTGCTCGCCGGCGGCGTATTCCTGATCGCCACCAAGACGATCCGCTACATCATTCCTGTCAGCATATTGGGAACCGTGGCCGTATTCACAGCCATCCTGCATGCGGTTGATCCGACGCTCTGCGCCGACCCGCTCACCCACCTCCTCACCGGCGGTCTGCTTTTGGGGGCCATCTTTATGGCCACCGACTACGTCACCTCGCCCATGACCCCGCTCGGGCAGCTCATATACGGCGTCGCAATCGGTCTAATCACCGTGCTGATCCGTGTCTTCGGCATTTACCCGGAAGGTATGTCGTTTGCCATTCTGATTATGAACGCGGTTACTCCCCTGCTCAACCGGTTGACCCCGGCCCGCTACGGTGCCAAATAAACCTCTGCGTATGAAAAAGCTCGAATCCACACCGCTCAACATGGTTCTCTCCCTGACCGGCATCTGTCTGGCCGTGGGATGCATCCTGTCGGGCGTACAACTCCTGACCGCAGGCCCCATCGCCCAAGCGGAGACGGAGAGCAGGCAGGCGGCCATCCGGGCCGTCATGCCCCCCTACCGACAACTGGTTAGCGACACCCTGCAGGGATTTGCCCGTTACCGGGGCTACGATCAGCAGCACCGCCTGACAGGAACCGCGGTACAGGCGGTCGGAAACGGTTTCGGCGGCCCGTTCACCGTTATGGTGGGTTTCCGTCCGGACGGCGCCATTACCGGCTACCAAGTGCTGCAACACACGGAAACGCCGGGATTGGGTGCCAAAATGACCCAGGCGTTCCAGACCGCACTGACCGCTTGGAACCCCTGCAGCGGACCGATGAAAGTGAAACAGGACGGTGGCGAAGTGGATGCCATCACCGCCGCCACCATTTCCTCGCGCGCCTTTCTGGCAGCCGTCAACCAAGCCTGCAGCGTCGCCCGCGGCGAGGCAGTCTATGACGGTTCCACTTCGGCCACCGGCACTGCGGGATGCGAACAACCCCAACCCGTTCCCGCCGACACGGTGGTTGTAGATTCCGTTGCAACGGAACAACCGGTGGCAGTGCCTGTGGCACCCCGCCCCCGGACCCCGAAACCCGCCGCTGTTCCGGAGGAATCGCCCGGACCGGCCCCCGAGGTTGTGGAACCCGCACCCCAGGTGGACACCCCGACCGCCGCGACACCGTCGGTCGAAGCCGCCCCAGCTCCCATAGAAACGCCGTCGGAGACCGTACAGCCCGCCCCTGCCGATGCAACGGACGAGAAGGCCGACAACGGGAAAAGCAAACGCAAACGCAAACGCAACCGAAACAGCCATAAAGATGAACAGTAAACTCAAAATCGTGTACAACGGACTGGTAACCGAGAACCCGACCTTCGTCCTGCTGCTCGGCATGTGCCCCACCCTGGGCACCACCACCTCCGCACACAACGGTCTGGCCATGGGATTGGCAACCGCCTTTGTACTCATGTGCTCCAACGCCGTAATCTCCCTGTGCAAGAACCTCATTCCCGAAAAGGTGCATATTCCGGCCTACATCGTAATCATTGCCACCTTCGTCACGGTAGTGCAGCTCTGTATGAACGCCTACACGCCGGCGCTTTACGAAACACTGGGGCTGTTTATTCCGCTCATCGTGGTCAACTGCATTGTACTTGGACGCGCCGAGGCGTTTGCCAGCAAGCACGACGTAGCCGACTCCCTGCTTGACGGCATCGGCATCGGATTGGGCTTCACGCTGGCGCTTACCCTGCTGGGCTGCGTCCGCGAACTGCTGGGCAGCGGCAGTTTGTTCGGTTTCGTCCTGCTGCCCGAATGGACCAACATGCTTTTGTTTGTTATGGCACCGGGGGCCTTTATCGCCCTGGGCCTGCTCATTGCCGTCAAAAACGCTATTAATCCGTCCAAGTCATGAACTACCTGATTATTTTCATAACGGCCGTTCTGGTCAACAACATCGTACTGTCCCAGTTCCTGGGCATCTGCCCCTTTCTGGGCATTTCCAAACGGCTCGACACAGCGGTGGGCATGTCGGGTGCGGTGGCCTTTGTCATGGTCCTCGCCACGCTGATCACCTTCCTGCTGCAACACTATGTATTGGAAACACTGCACATCGAATACCTGCAGACCATCGTATTCATTCTGGTTATTGCAGCTTTGGTACAGCTCATTGAAATCATGCTGAAAAAATCAGTACCCTCGCTTTACCAGGCACTGGGGGTGTTCCTACCGCTCATCACGACCAACTGCACCATACTCGGTGTGGCAATCATGGTCATTCAGAAACAAATGACCCTGGCGGAAAGTATGGTGTTTGCCGTTGCCACCTCATTCGGCTTCGGGTTGGCGCTCATCCTGTTCGCCGGCATCCGGGAGCAGCTCGCGCTGTCCGAGCAGCCGAAAGCCATGGAGGGAACGCCCATCGCACTGATTACGGCGGGTATTCTGGCCATGGCCTTTATGGGATTTTCGGGATTGGTCGGTTAAGGCATGATGTTGTCCGGCTTCATCGCATTGATGCAGCCGTTCGGATCGCCGAAGCAACCCGTCTCCATCGCAGCGGCTGTGTGCCCCGATTTCTTGAAGACTTTCAGCAGGTTGCTCACGGTATTTTCCCGTCCGTCGAACGTAACCACCACCGTCTGAGCCTCCAGGTCGAACTCCACCTTTTTAATACCCGGCTGCTCCTTGAGCGCCTTGGAAATCTCCTTTTTCGACTGGCTGCCATTCATCATCACCAGAAAAGTGGTCACCACCTTCAACTGCGGCTCGGCCGCTCCGGCCACTCCGCCCGCCAACAACGCCAGGAGCAATATCGCAATGATTTTTTTCATACTTTCGTAAAACATCTATCATAAGCAAAGATAACGCATTCCCGGCAATTATGCAACCGACTACTGTTCAAAAAAAGTTTTGCATATTACTAAGCGATGTCGTACCTTTGTCGTCAATATGCGACATTCCCCTCACAAAACCACACTAACGAAGACATTCCTTCTCCTAAGCATAAGCCTCACACATCTTGTATGGGGCGAAACAAGAACAATAGTTTTTCAACAGATTGACTATATACACCCCACAACATCCGGCGACTCTATCGTATGGGATTTCCGAGAGATCGAAACACAGGGGACCGACTATGTTGTTTTGTCCGACTCCTCCGCGCAAGGGATATCCCATATTCTTGAACATCTCACCCATTATTTGATTGACAGTATCGTAATCTCGCAGGACAACGCAAGCGCCCGAATTACACGAAGTGAAAACGAATCGGGAACAATACTGTACGGCATAAAGGATTCCCTATCAGTCCAATCCTTCTCCGCCATCGATGCCAATGGTGTTTTACGGTTGCCACAAGTTACGACAAGGGCCAGCCGGACACGCCGGACCGTCACCACACATCTGCTGCACCACAAGGACTTAATCGTGTGTCTCAACACTTATGTATGGTACCACCCAAATCTACATCAACCGTTGCTCGCTTCCATCGAAGCCACGC
>JAGDAS010000052.1 GCA_017959385.1 Paludibacteraceae bacterium | reverse complement strand
CGGAGAACTTGTGACGGTCCTCGGCACGGTCGATATTCTCGGCCGAAGTACCCAGAATGGGCACATTGCGGCGGGCGAGCTTCATGGCCAGGTTGTTCGGGATCTGACCGCCCATGGAGATAATCACGCCCTTGGGCGATTCCAAATCCAGTACGTCCAATACCCGCTCGAACGAAAGTTCGTCGAAATACAGGCGGTCGCACATGTCGTAGTCGGTCGATACGGTTTCGGGGTTGTAGTTGATCATCACCGACTGGTAGCCGAGCTGGCGGGCGGTCTGCACAGCATTGACCGAGCACCAGTCAAACTCTACCGACGAGCCGATGCGGTAGGCACCCGAACCCAGCACAACGATGGACTCCTTCTTGGAAGCGGCGGGGACGTAGGTCTTGTCGGCGCCATAGGTCATATACAGGTAGTTGGTGAGCTCGGGATGTTCGGAAGCCACCGTATTGATACGTCCCACCTGGGGCAGAATGTTCTGCTGCTTGCGCAATTGGCGGACACGCAGCCCCTCCTGCTCCATATTGCCCTTCGGGTGCTCGACATAGCGCGCAATCTGGAAATCGGAGAAGCCCAATCGCTTGGCCTCCTTCATCACCTCGGGTGTGATGTCCTCGATCTTCTTGAACTCCGACAGCACTTTGGTGAACTTGTAGATGTTCTCCAACTTGCCCAGGAACCAGGGATCGATTTTGGTCAGCTGCTCAATCCGCTCCACCGTATAGCCTTTTTCGAAAGCATCTGCAATAGCGAAGATACGCAGATCGGTCGGATGCGACAGCGCCTTCTCCACATCGTCGAAGGTCAGGTCGTTGTTGCCCACAAACCCGTGCATACCCTGTCCGATCATACGCAGACCCTTCTGCATGATTTCCTCAAACGACTTGCCGATCGACATCACCTCGCCCACCGACTTCATGGACGAACCGATCTCGTGGCTGACGCCCACGAATTTGGAAAGGTCCCAACGGGGAATCTTGGCAATCATGTAATCGACCGAAGGCGCCACATAAGCGGAGTTGGGCGTACCCATCTCACCGATCTGGTCGAGCGTATAACCCAACGCCAGTTTGGCGGCCACATAAGCCAGCGGATAACCGGAGGCCTTGGATGCCAGGGCCGACGAACGGCTCAAACGGGCATTGATTTCGATGATACGGTAGTCGTTGGTCTGTGCGTTGAAGGCGAACTGGATGTTGCATTCTCCGACAATGCCGATATGACGAACCACCTGCATGGAGATTTCCTGCAACATCTTGATCTGGGCCTCGCTGAGCGAAATGATCGGCGCCACCACGATACTCTCACCGGTATGGATGCCCAGCGGATCGACATTCTCCATCGGAACCACCGTGAAGCAGTGGTCGTTGGCATCGCGGATCACCTCAAACTCAATCTCCTTCCAACCCTTCAGGCTCTCCTCCACCAAAATCTGCTTGGAATAAGCCAAGGCGCTTTCGCAAAGTGTCTTGAACTCGGTTTCATTAGCACACACACCCGATCCGAGGCCACCCAGCGCGTATGCCGAACGGACCATAACCGGGAAACCGATGCGACGGGCTACCTTGAGCGCATCCTCCATCGATTCAACCGCTTGGGATTCAGGCGTCTTGGCATCAATCTGCTTCAAGCTCTTGACAAACAGATCGCGGTCTTCGGTTACCATAATGGCCTCAACCGAAGTACCCAGCACTTGTACACCGTACTGCTTCAGCACACCGCTGCGGTACAATTCGGTGCCACAGTTGAGGGCCGTCTGGCCGCCAAAGGCCAGCAGGATTCCGTCGGGACGTTCCTTCTTGATGATTTCGGTAACGAAAAACGGAGTTACCGGGAGGAAATACACGCGGTCGGCCACCCCCTTGGAAGTCTGGATGGTGGCGATGTTCGGATTGACCAACACCGTTTCGATACCCTCCTGACGCATGGCCTTCAGGGCTTGGGAGCCGGAGTAGTCGAATTCGCCGGCTTGACCGATCTTCAGGGCACCGGAGCCCAACAGGATCACTTTTTTCACTTTCATGGTTCTATACTGATATGTTATGATTTGCGTTTGTTTCCCCAACAGTTTTTCATGCGGTGCGCCAGCCGCGCCTCCGCCTCATTTTCCTGGCTTTCCCAAAACACACGGTCCTGCAGGGCGTCGGGCAGGTACTGCTGATCGACGAAATGCCCCGGAAAGTCATGCGCATAGCGGTAGCCTTTGCCGTAGTTCATCTGCTTCATCAGGCGGGTCGGCGCGTTCCGCAGGTGCAGGGGCACGGGCAGGTTGCCCGACTGCCGCACTTCGGCGAGCGCCGCATCAATAGCCAGGTAAGCCGAATTGCTCTTGGGCGAAGTGGCCAGATAGACCGCCGTTTCGGACAGAACGATGCGCGACTCGGGCCAACCCAGTTTTTTGACGGCATCGAAGCAGGCGTTGGCCAACAGTACCGCATTGGGATTGGCCAAACCGATATCCTCACTGGCCGAGATCAGCAACCGGCGGGCGATAAACTCCGGATCCTCCCCGCCCTCCACCATGCGTGCCAGCCAATAGACGGCCGCCTGCGGATCGCTTCCGCGGATGGACTTGATGAAAGCGGAGATGATATCGTAGTGCATTTCGCCCAGTTTGTCGTACATAAGCAGATTCTTCTGCAATTTGGAGGCCACCAGTTCGTCCGTCACCACCACATCGGCACCCTCCGGCTCGGTGGTAACCACCAGTTCAATGGCGTTCAGCAACTTGCGCGCGTCGCCTCCGGCTGCCTGAAACAAAGCCCCCGTCTCCTTCAACTCCACTTTGCGCGACTGCATCACCGGGTCGCGAAGCGCCATTTGCAGCAGCTGGTTCAATTCGTCCTCATCCAACGCCTCCAGCGTATATACCTGGCAACGCGAAAGCAACGGAGTAATCACCTCGAACGACGGATTTTCGGTAGTCGCGCCGATCAAGACCACGGTACCGTTCTCCACAGCCCCGAGCAACGAATCCTGCTGCGACTTGCTGAAACGATGGATTTCATCTATAAATAAGATAGGTGGCTCACCCGTTTGGAAAAAGCGGGATTTCTCCGCCTTGTCGATGACGTCGCGCACGTCTTTGACCGATGAATGTACGGCGCTGAGCGAGAAGAAGGTACGTCCGGAGCGTTTGGCGATAATGTGCGCCAAGGTGGTTTTGCCGACCCCGGGAGGCCCCCAGAGAATAAACGAGCCGATTTTGCCCGTTTCCACCATTTTTCGAAGAACCGCCCCCGGACCGACCAGATGTTTCTGTCCGATGTAGTTGTCAAAAGTGTCCGGTCTGAGCCGTTCTGCAAGTGGTCCCATGCGCTACTGCGAAGTTATCGGACAAAAGTACGCATAATTTTCATTTCGCAAAAGTGTTTTCACGAATAAAAAATGAACAAGCCGTGATGCTATTCCGAATATTTTCGTACATTTGCAAATGAATTAATGCTTAAACCATGAAAAAACTTATTCTATGGGCAGTGGCCCTGATCGCCACCCTGCTGGTATTCGCCTCTTGTCAGACCTCTTCCTGTAACTGTGGTCTGGGTGAAGCCGCACAGCAGGAAGTTCAAACCAACGCTTGACATACAAAAGGAAACGCTTTGTATGCCAGGCGTTTTTCTTTGTTGATATTTTTTAGGTGTAAAAACGCTTTGCTACCCAAAAAATATGTAACTTTGCGCTCGGAAATTTTTCAACCTTTATAAATTACAAAACAATGACGAAAGTAGGTATTAATGGTTTCGGCCGCATCGGACGTTTCGTATTCCGTGCCGCCCAAACGAGAAACGACATTGAGATCGTAGGTATCAACGACCTCTGCCCGGTTGATTATTTGGCTTACATGCTGAAGTATGACACCATGCACGGTGCATTTGACGGCACCATCGAGGCTGACGTTGAGAACTCTCAGTTGATCGTAAACGGCAAGAAGATCCGCGTAACCGCTTGCAAGGAGCCCAACGAACTGGCTTGGGACAAGGTAGGTGCCGAATACGTAGTTGAATCGACCGGTCTCTTCCTGACCAAGGAGAAGGCTCAGGCCCACATCAACGCCGGTGCCAAGTATGTCGTTATGTCGGCTCCCTCCAAGGACGACACTCCGATGTTTGTATGCGGTGTAAACTTCGACAAATATGTAAAGGGAACCCAATTCGTATCGAACGCTTCCTGCACCACCAACTGTCTGGCTCCTATCGCCAAGGTGTTGAACGACAAGTTCGGCATCACCGACGGTTTGATGACCACCGTTCACTCCACCACGGCTACCCAGAAGACCGTTGACGGTCCCTCGTTGAAGGACTGGCGTGGCGGTCGTGCCGCTTCCGGCAACATCATCCCGTCCTCTACGGGTGCCGCCAAGGCTGTAGGCAAGGTTATCCCCGAGCTGAACGGCAAATTGACCGGTATGTCGATGCGTGTTACGACCCTCGACGTTTCGGTTGTTGACTTGACCGTCAACCTGGCCAAGCCCGCCAAGTACGACGAGATCTGCGCCGCCATGAAGGCTGCTTCCGAAGGTGAATTGAAGGGTGTTCTGGGTTACACCGAAGATGCCGTTGTATCGAGCGACTTCTTGGGCTGCACCTTGACCTCCATCTTCGACGCCAAGGCCGGTATCGCCTTGACCGACACCTTCGTAAAGGTCGTTTCGTGGTATGACAATGAGATCGGTTACTCGAACAAAGTGCTCGAGCTCATCGCCCACATGAAGAAAGTAAACGGATAATTTTTTACCGTTTCGCATAAAAAAAGGCTTCCACGTTTTGTGGAAGTCTTTTTTTTATCTATCTTTGCACCCGTTATCCGATTGCCTTATGGTGTAATGGTAGCACATCTGATTCTGGTTCAGCTTGTCTGGGTTCGAGTCCTAGTAAGGCAACAAAGAAAAATCCCAAATCATCCGAGATGATTTGGGATTTTTCTTTACCTGAAGTACGGATTATGCATCCGGCAGAATGTGATGATTGACTACTGTCTTGTCAATCTTGCGGATCATTCCCTGCAAGGCCGCACCCGGACCAACCTCGACAAACTCGCCGGCGCCGTCGGCAATCATGTGCTGCACAGACTGTGTCCATTTGACCGGCGAGGTCAACTGAGCGACCAGGTTCTGCTGAATGGCAGCGGCCTTCGTTTCGGCAACCGTCGTAACGTTCTGGTAAACCGGACAAACCGGATCCGAGAAAACCGCCTGGCGGATGGCCTGTTCCAGTTCTTCCTTGGCCGGCTGCATAAGCGGCGAGTGGAACGCTCCACCCACCGACAGTTTGATGGCACGCTTGGCTCCAGCCTCCGTGAGGCGTTGGCATGCCTCATCAATGGCGGCGAACGTTCCGGAAATCACCAACTGGCCCGGATTGTTGTAATTGGCGGGAACCACGGTACCCACACGGGCACTGACTTCGGCACACACCTGTTCGATGGTTTCATTGTCCAGACCGATAATGGCCGCCATGGTGGAAGGAGCCGCCTCACAGGCCTTCTGCATGGCCATAGCACGCTTCGAAACCAACTTAAGGCCTTCTTCAAAACTCAAAGCACCGGCAGCCACCAGAGCGGAGAACTCGCCCAGCGAGTGTCCGGCCACCATATCCGGTTGGAATACATCGGCGTGTATTTTGGCCAGTATGACCGAATGCAGGAACACGGCCGGTTGTGTCACCTTCGTCTGACGCAGATCCTCATCGGTTCCGTCAAACATCAGATCGGTGATTCGGAATCCCAATACTTCATTGGCCTGCTCAAACAGTTCACGGGCAACGGCCGATTGTTCATACATATCCTTACCCATTCCTACGAACTGGGCTCCCTGTCCGGGAAATACAAATGCTTTCTTCATGATGGTAATACATTTCAGACCATAAAGGAACAACATTTTTCCTACTTACGGGCAACGATAATCCGGATATTTGTGTAACTTTGACCCGTTGCAAACGACATGCCATGGCCTTAGTCAACGAAAATTACTTAAAACTGCCCGAATACTACTTTTTCGACGAGATTGAGCAGAAGATCAATGCGCACAAGGTCATCAAACCCGGAGCCAACATCATACGCTTGGGCCTGGGCGATGTGTCGCAACCTTTGGCTCCTAGTGCCGTCAACGCCATGCAGGAGGCGCTGGAGGAGATGCGTCAAGCAGAGACTTTTCACGGCTACGGGCCGGAAGTGGGTTATAAATTCCTGATCAACAAGATCATCAAGAACGACTACAACAGCCGGGGAGTCAACCTGTCCACCGACGAGGTGTTCATCAGTGCCGGTTCCAAATCGGATGTGGGCAATATCGGACACATTTTCGGAAGAGACAATATCATCGGCATCACCGATCCGGTTTATCCTGTGTATGAAAATGCCGCCATCATGGGAGGCCGTTCGGGCTATCTGAACGACGACAATCTGTGGAGCAACATCGTCTATATCCCCTGCCGGGCACAGAACGGGTTCATCCCGGAACTCCCGCAGGAAAAGGTGGACATCATCTATCTCTGCTACCCGAACAACCCCACCGGCATCGCATTGAACAAGACCCAACTCAAAAAATGGGTGGATTACGCCCTGGCCAACCACGCCATCATCATTTACGACGGTGCCTACTGTTCGTTTATACAAGACAAAGACATTCCCCATTCGATTTACGAAATCAAAGGTGCGAAAAAATGCGCCATTGAGATCCGCAGTTTTTCCAAAACGGCGGGATTTACGGGACTGCGATGCTCCTACACCGTGGTTCCGCACGACATTGTAGGCTTTACGCTGTACGGAGAGGCCGTTGAGATGAACAAACTGTGGAACCGCCGCATCACCACCTACTACAACGGCACCAACTACATTGTACAACGGGGGGCGGAAGCCATTTACAGCCCGCAGGGGCAGAAGGAAATCCAAACCAACATTGAGTATTATCTGAAAAACACGGCCATCATCCGCAACACTTTGTCGGAAGCCGGATTTACCGTTTACGGAGGTGTGAATTCGCCGCATGTCTGGGTAAAAACACCGTACAACATGCCTTCGTGGCGGTTCTTCCAGCAATTATTGTATGATACGGATGTGGTTTGCACTCCGGGAGCCGGATTCGGAGCCGGTGGCGAAGGCTATTTCCGCGTAACAGGATTCAACAGCCGGGAGAACACGCTCGAAGCCATGGACCGCATCCGGCACTGGGTATAGGACTCAGTACATCCAACCGGCATATAGGGCACTGAAGAGCAGCGTAACGGCCAACAACACCGCCACACTTCCCCACTCCCATACGGACATCGGATTGCGCGACCGTGGGGAAGCGGGAAACCAAGATGTACATTGGGTGAAAATGATCTGTAACAATCCATACCCCAAAAGACCGAAGACCGCACCGCTGACGGCTCCGCACAAAAGGTCAAGCGGATAGTGCATACCCAGGTAAAGGCGTGAATACATATTCAACAACACCCAAGCAGCCATCAGACAAGTGTAGGGGCGGCTACGGAACAGACATGCGGTAATAACCGTCAGACCGACCGTATTGGCCGCATGCGACGACATGAAGCCATACGAATCGCCCCGTCCGATGGGAAGGTGCACC
This sequence comes from Paludibacteraceae bacterium, assembly GCA_017959385.1. Taxonomy (GTDB): domain Bacteria; phylum Bacteroidota; class Bacteroidia; order Bacteroidales; family Paludibacteraceae; genus Enterocola. The sequence continues at coordinate 4,286 of JAGDAS010000052.1, read as the reverse complement.
AGCCCTTCCAACGCCGGACAATGTCCCGGACGGAAACGGGCGAAAAAAGGTTTGCAGAAACCGGATGTCCACTGGTCGCACAGTACGATGACCAGCACAACCGCCAAAAGCACCGGAACCGACTGCCGGCCGTACCGGCGGATCACGAGGAAGATCAAGAGGAGGTAAAGCGGCAGCCAAACCCATTTGTCGGTACAGACGGCCATAAAACCGTCCCAGAACGTGTTGTACAGCCCGTTCAAAGCCAAAAACAAAGCCTTATCCCAGGCATCCAGCGCCGACCATACACTTTCCATGATCAGATACGCTCCAATGCTACAATCGGCAACCAACCCGTGTTCCCATCTTCGGTCTGAACTTCCATCCACTCACCCAATTCGCTTTTGAGCGACACTTTGGTGCCTTCATGCAGGATGAAAAGGTCGGTACCGCTCTCATCAGGCGTGCTCTTGAGCGTAACCGTCGGAGCGAAAATGACCGCCTCACCGCTGTGGAGTTCCCACGAACGCGACTGACAGGCCATGACAAAGGCCAGCAGCGAAACCAACAGCGAAACAACCGACAGGGAGAAACCCAGTTTGCGGACAATCAGCCGGCGGACAAAGAAGTAACAGGCCAGACAGCCCAACACCAGCAGGAACGTCACCACCGCCAACACAGCCCAACCGTCGGTGGAAAGCCGGTTGCGCAGCGAACGCCACCAACGGGTCAGGAAGAGTTCGGAAGCCTCCTCGATTTTGTCAACCGTCTGCGATTTGGCGAATTCCAGATTGTGGCGCACGTCGGCATTGGACGGATCCATGCGGAGCGCCCGCTCGTAATGCAGAATGGCGGGACCCAATTGTCGGGTACGGAAATAGGCATTGCCCAAATTGTATTCCAAATTGACCGATGTATAGCCCTGTTCCATCAACGTCTCGTATTGACGGATGGCCTCATCGTATTTTTCGGCCGCATAGGAGGCGTTGGCCAACTCATACGTCTGGGCCGAAGCGCAGCAACCAACCAGCAAAGTGGTCAACAACCACAAATTCAATCGTTTCATACCCTCTATTTTAGTTTCTCTTCCATTTGGGTTATCAAGTTGACAGCACGGTCAAACAGCGTCTGCATCGATTGCCCGCTGTCGGCACCGGGGGCAAACCGCGCGAATTCGCACTCCGACAGGGTGTCGAGGAAGTCATCGGCCAGCGCCTCGTCGGATTGATGCCGGAGCAGGATTTCCCGCACATTGTCCTTGGTCAACGAAGTGGCCGGAATGTTCAGCTTATCGGCCACATAACCCCACAAGGCATGCATGGACTCTTCGTAGAAGCCCTTGGCGTCGGAATTTTTCATACAGGCCTCAGCCATGCGCAGACGCTTTTTGGCCAACTTGTTGGCCCGTTTGTTCTTACGTGTCGCCATATCGGCGTTTTCACGCGCCTGACGGCGCAGAACAATCAAGACAATGATGAAAGCCAACGCAGGAAGTACATACAAAGACCAATAGCCCCACGAACGGAAGAATGGCCGTTTACCATACTCCAAATCATTCTCCACATGGATGTAACGGATATCCGAGCCCAGATTGCGGACCGATTGTTTGACCGTTCCGGCAGGTCCCGAAGCGGCCACAACCTTGGTTTCGCCGGCCGACCCGTTGACTTGCAGGGAATATGCCGGTGTGGAGAGCACTTTGTAGCGTCCCTCACGCGTGTCGAAGTAAACAAATTGAGCCGCAGGTATTTCAAACTGACCGCCGAAACGCGGGATGGCGACGTACTCAGTTGTCTTGCTGCCGCTCAACCCGGAAGCACCGGTCTTGACATTGGTCTCCACCTTGGGATCGTAAATTTCGAAATCGTCGGGGAAATGGATATCCAGCGGTTTGACCAGTTTCAAATTACCGTTACCGGAAATGCTGACTTTAACCGTCACTGCGTCGTTCACCTCCAGGTCGGTTTTGGATATCTCCGACTTCATGGTGAACTGGCCCACTGCATCGGAGAAACCCTGCGGAGCGGGCTTGGGAAGAGCCTTCACCTCCAGACGCGCCGCCGGAATCGTCAGTGTCTTGCGCACCTCCTGATAGGAGTCGAAGAAATTGTCGAACACACTGCGGGAACGGTTGTTGGTACGCAGACGGATGATGGCATCCAACTTGCCACTCTCCAAATCCACTTTACCGGAATGCTGCGGGAACAGCAGGCATTGTTTCAAAACCAGCGTGCTGTAGAGGACACCGTTATACTCCTCTTGCAGCCATTGGCGCTGCTGATTGGCGTCCAAATCAATTTCCTGCACATAAAATCCCTGATATTCCGGGAATTTCACATTCGAAAAGTCGCGGATATCATAACGGGTGTATAATTTGTAAGTTACACACACCGCCTCCTGTTCGTACACCTGGCTTTTGGAAAGCTGCGTACGGACAAAAACCTGGTCGGCTTTGGCCGAAGCCTGGGAGGATGAGGACGCGGCATTGCCCGTTGTACTTCCCGTCTGCATGCCTCCCTGGGTGGCGGCCGCCCCCTGCTGGCCTTCATCAATCACCTTGATGGTAAGCGGCTGGGTGGAATACTTCTTGCCGTCCACCTGGATGGTGGCTGGAGCTAAAGTAAAGGTACCGGTCTTGGAGGGAAGCAGCACGAAGGTGTAGCGTAACTGGGTGGAACTGGACATTTTGCCGTTGATCCACTGTACACTGGAACTGCGCGAGGTGGAAGGCCCCATCAGGACCTCGAAATCCTCCATGGAGGGAACCTGCAGATCACGCCCTTCGTGATTGAGGGTGTAATCGACACGGAACTGATGTCCAACGGTCACCAATTGCGGTGCGGAAGCCGTAAAAACCACGTCCTCCGCCCATGCAGTCAAGGCCGTCAGCCATAGCGTTAATAAGACAAGTGCTTTCTGATGCATATTGTTACCAATCCTTTTCCAAATTACGTTGACCACCGTTCTGCTGCTGCATTTTCTCCTTCAGTTCCTGTTCCTGCTGCTGATAAGCATCCAGAATCTGCTGCGCATTCTCCTTGGAGATATCCTGCTGTTGTTGCTGCTGAGGTTGCGGCGGTTGTTGCTGTTGCTGTTCCTGTTGTTGTTCCTGCTGCTGTTGTTGCTGTGATTGCGGTTGCGACTGCTGCTGGAGTTGCTTCAACGCCATCGCCAGATTGTGCCGGGTGTCCTCGTCCTTCGGATTGGCCTTGAGCGCCCGCTTGTACGAAGCCACACTTTTGTCATACGCCTTCTGCTGATAATAGCAATTACCCAGATTATGGCAGATACGCGCCACCTGCCTTTTGTCATCGGTCATGGAGGCTGCTTTTTCGTATGCCTCGGACGCTTCCTTCACCTTGCCCTGCGCATACAGACTGTTACCCAGGTTGAAGGTGGCCTCCACACTGTGCGGATCCTGCTGCAGCGCCTTGCGGTAGGACACCTCGGCTTCGGTCGATTTGCCCGACCGGAAATCCCGGTTGCCGCTGCGGATGTCGGGATTCGCCTGTTGTGCACCCACCGAAAGCGGAATCAGGGTCAGAAAAAGATACCAGCACTTTCTCATGGCTCAAAAAAGTTTAATGTTTCTCAACAACGGATTTCTTCTCTCCATGATGCAGGCTTCCAACAGCAACAGCACCAGCGCAGTCCAGGCCAGTACACCGTATTGCTCGTTGAAATTGGAATACACCTGCGACTCCATTTCGGCCGTGGAGAGTTTGTCCAGTTCCTTCGACAGGGCGCGGATGGCACCGGTTGTATTATCGGCGCGCACATATATGCCACCGCCGGCTTGGGCGATCTCCTCACACATGGCCTCGTTCAACTTGGTCACCACCACATTTCCATCCCGGTCCTTGCGCAGGGAATGCGTGCCCTTGACGGGAATAGGAGCACCCTGGGGAGTTCCCACGCCCAACACATGCACGGTAATACCGTGGTTTAACGCCGCCTTGGCCATGGCCACCGCATCGTCTTCGTGATTCTCTCCGTCTGTGATGACCACGATGGCCCGGCCGATGCCCTCGGTATCGGTCGAAAAGAGGTTCATGGACATCTGAATGGCGGATCCGATGGCTGTACCCTGCACCGCCACCATGCCCGGATCGATAGACGAAAGGAACATTTTGGCCGAGCTGACATCGGTCGTCATGGGCATCTGTACATAGGGATCACCGGCAAAAACCACCAGCCCCACCTTGTCGTTCTGGGTCTGGTCGATCAGTTTGGAAAGAATCTGCTTGGCGCGCGACATCCGGTCGGGGGCTAAATCCTCGGCCGACATGGAGTTGGATACATCCAGT
>JAGDAS010000051.1 GCA_017959385.1 Paludibacteraceae bacterium | reverse complement strand
TTGGAGGAGGAGCGGATTGTGTTAAAGAAGGGAGAGTTGCTCTCTCCCGAGCTGCGCATCTTTGCCCTGATCCGATTGGGAATCGACAATTCATCGCAGATCGCCGAGTTGCTCCGGTACAGCGTCAATACCATCTACAACTACCGGGCCAAGGTGAAGAACAAGGCCAAAGGCGACCGGGAGCATTTTGAAGATCAGGTCAAACGAATCGGCCAGGCATAAAAAAAACGGAGGATTTTCCTCCGTTTTTTTATGCTTGAATGCGGTCGTTTCAGTACAACCGGCCGGGTTCCTGTGTTTCCTCAACCGTAAAGAAGGGTACGCTTTGCATGCGTCCCTGTTTGTTGATGTAGTAGGGGCCGGTGGCGTTGTGCTCCTGGTCGTAACCGATCAGCACAAACTCCACATCGTCGCGCAGGTATTCCGATCCTGTAAACACCAAACTTACACGTTGGTCGTAGGGATCTTTCCGGAGCGACTCGACTTCGGCAATCAGAATGTTTTCATAGTCGCCGATGTTGACGCGTTCATTGTTCTTACCCTTGTAGTTGTTGGCTCCGGTGGCCAGTACATACTCGTGGTCGATGCCTCCCAAACGGGCGATGGCAAAGATACTTTCAATAATGTGTTGGTTCTCCGTATTGACCGAGTCAACATTGTTGTCCACAAACAGGTACATACGTATGGTGGCGGTTTGCTCATCCACGTTGTTGGCGGCCACCGATACTGTTACCGAATCGGCGGTCAGTGCCTGGTCGAAATCGTAGGAGTCGTTGGGTTCGTGCTTTTTGCGGCAGGCGGAAAGCGCCATCACCAATGCGGCACTCATCAGAGTCCAGAAGATAATTGAACGTTTCATGATTTGATTTTCCTAAAAGGTTGTGGCAAAAATAATACAGATTCCTTACTTTATCAAGTATCCGGGCGAAAAAATCGTTTCTTCCCTTTGATTTCGTTATTTGCGCATGTTTTGCACGAGATCTTCTGTTTTCACAAAAATACGACAGCGGTTTTACATATTTACTTCATAGTACAACTTTTTTACGACAAGCTGTTGTGTTTTGCGCGGGGTTGTTTATTTTTGCATTGTTCGTTCCGAAAGAAACAACAAACCATAAATCAAATTTCATGAAAAAGTTAATCTGTCTTGGAGCAGCTTTGTTCGCATGGCTGTTCACCGCATTCGAAGCACAGGCCGCCTATGAGTTGGTTTGGTCCGACGAATTCGATTGCGATTATGTCAACACTTCGGCTTGGACCTTCGAAACAGGCGGCGGAGGTTGGGGTAACGGCGAAAGCCAGTATTACACCAACCGCACCGACAATGCAAGCGTTGCCGACGGCAAGTTGACGATTACCGCCAAACGTGAGAACTACAACGGGGCTCAATTTACCTCTGCCCGTATGATTTCGCGTAACAAGGTGATGTTCAAATACGGCAAGATCGAAGCCTTGATTAAGGTGCCCGATTACGCTTCGGGTGTATGGCCCGCTTTCTGGCTGTTGGGTACCGCGCATGGCGGTAACTGGCCGTATTGCGGCGAAATCGACATCATGGAGATGATGTGTAATGGTGATCCCGTGAGCGGTCGCCGTACGCTGACCACTTATCACTGGAACCGTAACGGTATCAACGGCGGTTATGCTACCGGTGACTGGGGCGAGAATTATACCTATGGCGAGCAACTCGGCGCCCGCTTCCGTATCTACGGATTGGAGTGGACTCCCAACGGCATGGTGGGTTATGTGGCCGACGCCGATGGCGGTAACCGTCACGACATGGCCAACTTCGGTTTCCAGGATGCTTCCGAAGCCAATGGCATCGCTGCCTTCCGTGACTATGAGTTCTATATTATTCTTAATGTGGCTTTGGGTGGTTCGTATGTCGGCCAGGTCGCCAATAATTTCCAACAGGGGACGATGCAGGTCGATTGGGTGCGTGTTTATCAGGACCGTACCGCGTATCCGACTTCCACATTGACCAACAACAGTGCCAGTTGCGGTGCCGTTCCCACCATCAACACCGACTATGTCAAGGTGTTCCGCGACGGAGCGCTCAACGGTTCGGTGATGGATTGGAGCTCAGCTGCTTTCAATATTTGGGAAGGAACGATGTCGGCTGGCGCTGAGACCGCCGCTGAAGGAGAGAATTGCCTTGCTGTAACCGTAGGCAACAAAGGTTGGTACGGTGCCAGCTTCAATTATGCGGGCAGTGCCTTGGATTACCGTAATCTGCGTGACTATACGCTGCACTTCCGCCTGAAGACCAACCGTACCAACGCCTTCACGTTGTCGTTGGGCGACAAGTCGATCCAATTTACGCCGACGGCGGCCAACCAATGGGTGGAGTACAACCTGCCGGTATCGCAGTTCAATCCGACTTTGGGCATTGACGCCAACTTTACGCCTCTGGCCTACAATCAAGGCAACAACGAACAGAATGTTCAAGGACGTACCTTTGCATGGGACGATGTTTATTTCTACAAACCCGGCGGCAGCAATGTGGCCAATCTGGTGGTAAATGACGCTTCCAACCAGATTAAGCGTAAGAATGGTACGGCAACGATGACCATCAGCGGCAGCCATCTGAATGGCAATGTGACGCTGACATCGTCCAATCCGGCGTTCCAATTGTCTAAAACCACGATTACGCCTCAGAATGGTTTGGTCAACGAAACCATCACTGTTACCTATACGGGTACGGTTACGGCCAATTCGGTGGTAACCGCCACTTGCAACGGAGTGGAGGCGCAGGGACGTGTGTTCGCCTACTTCTCGGGTCTGCCTTCCATCGATGCGGACTATGTCGTACTGCTCAGTGACCGCGAATTTAACGGTTCTGTATTGAACTGGGGTGGTTCCACCTTCAATATCTGGGCCAACGAATGGACGGGTACTCCCACCATGACTCCCGCCAATGTGAATGCTTATGACGGCGACGGTTGCATTGCCATGCAGGTGGGCAACGAAGGCTGGTATGGTTGCGGTTATGTGGTAAACGAGCACATGGATTATGAGAATTTGGGCAAGTACAAACTGCACTTTGCCTACTATACGACCAACAACCAGCCGTTTACGGTAAGTGTGGCCGGAAGCGCCATGAAGATTACGCCTACACGCACCAACCAATGGGTGGAATACGAGGTGCCGGTTTCGAGTTTCTTTGTTAACTTGGGTGAATCGACCACCTTCCAACCGTTCTCATTCAACCAAGGTGAAGGCGAAACGGTACAGCCCGGTCGTATATTGGCCTTTGATGACATTTATTTCTACATTGAGGGTGGTTCGGGTGTAGCCAATATCTCTATGGGAACTCCGTGGACCATCGACCGTCAGAACGGTACTGCCGAATTCCGCGTGAGCGGCAGCCACTTGACGGCACCGATTACCCTGAGCCTGACGAACCCCGACTTCGTGTTGTCGAAAACGACCCTGACGCCGGTAAACGGTTTGGTCAACGAACTGGTTACCGTCACCTATACGAAGGCCTATGCCGGCGACAGCAAAATCAAGGCCCGCTGCGGCGAATTGTCGCAAACGGTGGTTGCAACCGCCTTGGGTACTTCGACCCGTACCGATTGCGCCATTACCACCACATTTGGCCAGGCAGAACCCTACATGGCCCACACCTGGGACTGGACGCAGATTTACGACTATGTATATTCGGTCAACGGCAACTCGATGGACGTAACTCTGAACCATGCAACCACCACGACCTGGCAGGCTCAGTTCTGGATGGTACCCGCCAACACCTTGGCGCTGACCCAGGGCAACACCTATACCGTACGCGCCGCCATCGTGCTCAACCAGGCACAAAACGTGACCGTCAAGGCTACCCAAAACGGCGATGCGGATACCTATCTGATCAACGAAACGGTATCGGTACCTGCCGGCGGCATGTATGTGTTTGAGAAATCCGCCCAGGCACGCGCCGGACTCAGTGACGTACGCATTGTGTTCGACTTCGGCGGCAACGCCACCGGTCTGCACGCCCAGGTATTCAATGTCGAAATTGGCGAAACCTCGTGCTACGAGGCCAAGGAGGGCGGTGACGATCCCGTGATTCCGGATCCCGAACCCGACACCGAGAATCCGTCGAACCCGACCAACCTCAACGGTACGGCTTCGGAAACCAATGTCGCCATTACCTGGACGGCTTCGACCGACAATGTGGGTGTGGCCGGATACAACATTTATGTAAATGGAAACAAGGTGGGCACCGCTGTAGGCTCGGCCTATACGGTAACCGGTTTGCAGGCGGAGACCACTTACCAGATCGCTGTTGAGGCCTATGATGCCGCCGGCAACACTTCCGGACGTGTGACGCGCAACTTTACGACGACCGAACATGTACAGGAACCTTGTCACAACACCTTTACCAACATCGTGGGTTCGCGCAATGTGGTACAGGAGAATGGTCAATGGCACGAGGTGAACGGCCTGCATACGGTCAACGGCACTTCGGTGACCATCAATGTCGGCAATGCCAACTATGCCAACTTGTATGTTGTTCTCTCGGGCGATGACCAAACGCTCGATGGTGGTCTGACCTATGTGTTTACCGGTACGTTGACGGCTACCAAGGCTTCGACCGTGAAGGTTTACCTGGAGTCGCGCGACAACAACGAGGGTCAGCACTTGTTCGACAACAATCCGATTACGTTGGCAGCCAACACGCCTTACAACTTCAGCTTTGAGGCGCAGAATCCGCAGGCGCTGACCAATCCCGATATGACGATTGCCATTGACAACGGTCCGGCCAACACGACCTACACGTTGACCAATGTGGCTATCCGTGAAAAGAATTGCGCCGATGTGGTGGAAGAGGCTGTTGCCACCGCCGCACCCGCCCGTCTGATGATTTATCCGAACCCGGCCAAGCAGACTGCCTTCGTGCTGGCTGATCGGGAAATCGCTTCGGTGGTTCTCTTCAACCTGGCTGGAAGCAAGGTGGCTGAGTTTGTTGACACGACTCTTGACCTGTCCGGTATCCATGCCGGTATGTATGTGGTGGTTGTCAACTACGCCGACGGTACTCAGGCGCAGAGCAAGTTGATCAAGCAATAATCCGCGCTCATACCTTAAAAAGCCGTCCCAAACCATTGGGGCGGCTTTTTTTTGCCGTTGAAAGTTGCTATCTTTGCGCACCGATGACACTCACGACCGACATACTGCAGGATTGGTTCACGCGTTTCAACTCCGATTATTTTGAAGCGGGGTTGCGCCGGCCTGCATTCGGGTTGACGCAAGCCAAAAGCTATTTGGGACAGTGCCGTTGCCAGCCAGGGATGGAACCGATTATCCGGATTTCCGTATTCTATGACCGAACGGAACGGGAGTTGCAGACCACTTTTCTACACGAAATGATCCACTTGTGGCAGTTCCAATCACTTCGGAGATTGGGACACGGCGATTCGTTCAAGCGGATGGCGTCCCGCATTTACCGTATATCGGAAGGTGCTTACGTCATCACGCGCTGCTCCCGGGTGAATCCAGGACAGCTCGCCGCGGTGCACCATGCGCGCGGACCGGTGGCCTGCGATGTTTTGGTGTGGCGTGACCGCCGGGGTGTTTGTGTGGCCCGCATTGCCGACGGTTGTGCATCCTCTTTACTGGCCTGGTTCCGTCCCAAGCATCCGGATTGTGCTTTGTATCACGGTCGGGGAGTGGTCTTTCATCAATTTCCCCGCTCGCAACGCCGTGTCAATTTCCAACGCTTCGCCCCGGCGGTGTTTGAAAGCGAAATCGTTCCGTTTTTGCTCGATTGGTAGCCGACGGGTTGGATTTTGCTGAATGTTTGCCTATATTTGTATGAATTAACTTTTCACTGCATGGCACCTGAAATCATCGCTCACTGCAAATTGGAATACGACCACCAGATGGTCAAGTACATTTCCAGCCACCATCCGTCGCTCACCGCTTACTTGTCCGATACCAACTATCAAAGCCGTGAGGAGCATGATGACGCGTGTGACTGCGACTACATGGAGTTCTATTGTGTGATGGAGGGGCACAAGTACACGCAGTTGTTCCGGATCAAAGACGGGCAGGTCGATGTACTGACCGATATTATCGACACGCTCAACCAGGACGAAGCCGAATAATCCCATCCAACCGTATTAAAACAAAAGGAGCAACCTTTCGGCTGCTCCTTTGTGATCCCGCAGGGATTCAAACCCTGAACCTTCACATCCGTAGTGTGATGCTCTATTCAGTTGAGCTACGGAACCATTGTTTTGTGGGTGCAAAGGTAGAACAATTTTTGACATTGTGCAAACTTTGCCCCACATTTTTTGTAAAAAACGCCGTCCTTATTGGATGAATTGGATACTGCGTTTTACGAACTCGTTGAGTGATTGACCTTTAAGCAGGTTGTTGGCCAGCAGGGCGAGGTCTATCAATTGGCGAACACTGTTTTCGCTGGCGGCGAAATCGTTATATACCTTCTCTTTGTCCGCTCCCAGTTGGGTAAGCCGTTCGTTGGCCGTGTTGAGCGCCGCTTTGTCCGATTCGGGGATCTCATCGTCCTTTTTGTCCTTCTTGGCGGCATTCAGTTCGCTGACTTTCTGGTTGAGTGCGGCAATTTCGTCCAGCATCGGCTTGACTTTCGCACCGCAGGCCTCCTCTTCCTTTTGCAGCAGGTGCTGGATGAGCGGATGGTCGGTGTTGACCACCAGGTTGTACGAATCCGGCATCTGCCCGTAGAAGGAGGCCATGCCGCCTTGTAATGCCGACATTTCCTTCATACGGCGCATAAACTCGTTTTGCGTAAGCACAATCGGCATGGCATCGGCTCCCATGGCTTCGAAGTTGACCATAAAGTCGGTTTTTTCCGATTTCGGAGCCTGGCTGCGGAACATTTGCGACAATGCGGACTGCTGCTCGACCGTCAAGGTGGAGGCTGCGGCGTCGGCTTTGACAATCAGTTTGTCCGCCACGTTGCTGTCCACGCGGACAAAATGCAGTTTGCCCTCCGAGGTCTGCTCCAGATGCGAGGCCAGGTGCACGTCCAGTTGTCCGTCCATGAGCAGAACGTCGTATCCTTTGGCTTTGGCCGCTTCGATATAACTGTACTGCTGCTCCCGGTCGTTGGTGTAAATCAAAGCCAGATTGCCGTCCTTGTCGGTCTGGTTGGCTTCAATGAGTTTCTTGTATTCCTCCAGCGTGAAGTATTTGCCTTCCGTGTTTTTCAACAGATTGAAATCGCCGGCTTTCTCGTCGAATTTCTTGTCGGTCAGCATGCCGTAGGAGATGAATATCTTCAGGTTGTCCCATTTTTTCTCGTATTCGTCGCGCTGTTTCTTGAAAATGTCCGACAGACTGTCACATACCTTGCGGGTAATGTAGCCGGAGATTTTCTTGACATTCGCATCGGCCTGCAGATAGGAACGGCTTACATTGAGCGGAATGTCCGGCGAGTCGATCACACCGTGCAGCAGGGTCAGGTAGTCGGGTACAATGCCTTCAACGGCATCTGTCACGAACACCTGGTTGCAGTACAGTTGGATCTTGTTCCGCTGCAGGTCCATCTGGTTGTTGACTTTCGGAAAATAGAGAATACCCGTCAGATGGAAGGGGTAGTCCACGTTCAGGTGGATGTGGAAGAGGGGTTCCTCACCGTAGGGATACAACTCCCGGTAGAAGGCGGCGTAATCCTCCTCCTTCAGGTCGGCCGGTTTTTTGGTCCAGGCCGGCGTGGTGTTGTTGATGATGTTGTCTTCGGCGGTCTCCTGTTCCTTGCCGTCCTTCCATTCCTTTTTTTTGCCGAAAGCGACCGATACCGGCAGGAATTTGCAGTATTTCGAAAGCAGTTCCTGGATTTTCCCTTCTTCCAGAAAATCCTTGTTCTCATCGTCGATGTGCAGCACGATGTCGGTTCCGCGTTCCTCTTTGTCTGTTTCCTCCATGGTATAGTCGGGGTTGCCCTCGCAGCTCCAACGTACACCCTTGGCGCCTTCCTGGTACGAGCGGCTTACAATCTCCACTTGTTTGGAGACCATGAAGGCAGAGTAGAAGCCCAGTCCGAAGTGGCCGATAATGGCGTTGGCGTCGTTTTTGTATTTGTCCAGAAACTCCTCAGCTCCCGAAAAGGCGATTTGATTGATGTATTTGTCAATTTCGTCGGCCGTCATGCCGATGCCGTGATCGGAAATCGTCAGCGTTTCCGCCGATTTGTCCAGTTTTACGCGGACCGTGGTGTCGCCCAGTTCGCCCTTGTATTCACCCACCGAGGCGAGGGTTTTGAGTTTCTGCGTCGCATCCACCGCATTCGAAACAATTTCGCGCAGGAAGATTTCATGATCGCTGTAGAGGAATTTTTTGATGACCGGGAAGATGTTCTCCGTGGTTACACCGATGTTGCCTTGTTTCATGTTATATGTTTTTTTTATTGTATTCCAACCTTTTTTTTTGCAAACCATGTGCCAAATGTCTCTTCTGTGTCAAATTGGCACAATGGCTGACAGATCGGAAGAAAAATCGTTCGAAATCGGTTGTTAAATTTGGTTGAAAGCACGAAAACAACTACTTTTGCGTTGTTTTTAATAACTCTATTAAATAACATTATTAATGAATCGGTATTTTCTGGGAGTGGATATCGGCTCCACCACGTTCAAGGCGGTGGTGCTTGATGCTGATTTGCAATGTGTTTTCACGGATTACCGGCGGCACAACGCCAATATCCGCCAGGCCGGGTCCGAGATGGCCCGCAACCTGTTCAGCCGGCTAGGGGCCTGCGAACTGGCCCTTGTCATGACCGGATCGGTGGGGATGGGCTATGCCGAACGCGGCTCGATTCCCTTTGTGCAGGAGGTGGTGGCGGCAGCCGAAACCGTCAAACGGCGTTATCCCGATGTCCGCACCTTTATTGATATGGGAGGGGAAGACAGCAAGATGATCTTCTTTGAGCAGGGCAAGGTACCGGATATCCGGATGAACGGCAGTTGTGCCGGCGGTACCGGAGCGTTTATCGACCAAACCGCCTCATTGTTGGGTGTCAGTCCTACCGAACTCAACGATTTAGCCGCCTCCAGCGAAAATGTCTATCCGATCGCCTCGCGCTGCGGTGTGTTTTCCAAGACGGACATTCAGAATCTGATTGCCCGCAAGGTGTCGAAGGCCGATATCGCCGCCTCCGTGTTCAATGCCGTGGCGCTGCAGGTGGTGGCTTCGCTTTCACGCGGTATGGAAGTGCAGCCCAAAGTGTTCCTTTGCGGTGGTCCGTTCGCCTTCCTGCCGGAGTTGAAAAACTATTTCATACGGGTGTTGAACCTGCAGCCCGGCGACTGCATACTGCCCGAACAGGCGCAGTTGATTCCCGCTATGGGCTGTGCTTTGCTTGCGGCTTCCCAACAGGCCGCTTTCCGCAAATACTCCGAGTGGGTGGCCATGCTGCGTTCCAGCAAGTCCGGCGATGACTATGCAGACCGCCTGCAGCCGCTCTTCAGCGATGCGTGCACCTACACAGACTGGCTCAAAGCCAAGCGGATTTCCGAGGTTCGGAGAGCCCGTCCGCAGGCCGGCGGACGTTACTATCTCGGAGTGGATTCAGGTTCCACCACCACCAAAATCGTGCTTACGGACGAAACCGGTGCCGTGGTCTATACCGATTACCAGCGCAACAAGGGCGACAGTTTCAATACCTTCTACGAGGGGTTGCGCCGTATGCACGAAAGCCTGCCCGATCCCGACCGCATACAGATCGTGGCATCCTGTTCCACCGGATACGGGGAGAATCTGCTCCGTTCGGCTTTCAATCTCGACTATGGCATTGTCGAGACCATGGCGCATTTTTCGGCCGCCCGCTATGTCGATCCCGAGGTGTCTTTTGTATTGGACATCGGCGGACAGGACATGAAGGCCATCTTTGTGGAACACGGCAGCATACGCCGTATCGAGATCAATGAGGCCTGTTCGTCGGGCTGCGGCTCGTTTATCGAAACTTTCGCCAATATGCTGGGCTATCCGGTGGCCGATTTCGCCCGGTTGTCGTGCGAGGCCCGGCATCCGTCCGACTTGGGTACCCGTTGTACGGTATTTATGAACTCCAAGGTAAAACAGGCCATGCGCGAGGGGGCCGGGGTGGACGATATCGCCGCCGGTTTTTCCTATTCGGTGGTAAAAAACTGCTTATATAAAGTGCTGAAATTTAAAAACACAAAAGAGCTTGGCGATCATATTGTGGTGCAGGGCGGTACGTTCCGCAACCACAGTGTCGTCCGGGCACTGGAGGTGCTTACCGGCTGTCAGGTTTCCTTTACCGACATGCCCGAACTCATGGGTGCCTACGGGGCGGCTCTTTATGCTGTTGAACAATCCAAATCCGATCCACGATGACATCACTTACCGATCTACTGCAGGCCAATGCCTATGAATCCACGCTGGAACACTGCACCGGTTGTGACAACCGTTGCCTGGTGAAGGCGTTCAAATTTCACAACGGCAACACCTATTATTCCGGCAACAACTGCGAGAAGGTCTATTCCAACCGTTCGGAAAATACCGAAAAAGGCGTCAATATGCTGGCCGAAAAGTACCGGATGCTGTTCGCACGGGCGCCCAGACATGTCTTCGACCGGCCGCCGCTGCTCAAGTTGGGCATTCCGCGCGGTCTGGGCATTTACGAGAACTATCCGTTCTGGTACACCTTGTTCACCGCCTGCAATATCGAGGTGGTGCTTTCAGGTCCGTCCTCCTACCGCCAGTACGAGGGTGGGGTGAACACCATTATGGCCGACAATATCTGTTTCCCCGCCAAACTTATGCACGGCCATGTCCGGAATCTGGTGGAGAAGGGGGTGGATCGCATCTTTTATCCCTATGTGGTCTATGAACGCAAGGAGGACGAACGTTCCAAGAACAGTTTCAACTGTCCGGTGGTATCGGGCTACAGCGATGTGCTGAAGAGTTCGATGGACACAGCAGGGAAGTTCGGCGTGCCTTTCGACGCCCCCGTGGTCACCTTTAATGACGAGGAGCTGTTGTACAAGTCCTGCCGCGCCTACCTGACCGGTCTCGGTGTTAAAAAATCCGTGGCACTGCAGGCCATAGCCGAAGCCATTGAGGCGCAGAACAGCTATTTGCAGCAGCTGACCTCCCGTGCCGGGGATATCTTGGACAAAGCCCGCCGGGAAGGTCGTATGGTGATTCTGCTGGCTGCCCGGCCCTACCATACCGACCCCTTGATTGAGCACAAGATCTCGTGGGCCATCGCCGATATGGGCATTGATGTCATTACAGAAAATGTCTCCACCCACAGCGGTTCAGGGGTCTATGATGAGTTGAACGCCGTTTCGCAATGGGCCTATCCCAACCGGATTTTCAAAGCCGCCCATTTCGTGGGCAACTATGACGGAGGCAACCTGCAGATGGTCGAGCTGACCTCGTTCGGATGCGGCCCGGATGCTTTTATTCTGGACGAGGTGGGAGCCATACTGCGCCGCTACGGAAAGAATCTGACGGTGCTGAAAATCGATGACGTCAACAACATCGGATCGCTCCGGCTGCGTGTGCGTTCGCTGGTGGAGTCGTGCAAAGTGGCACCGGCGGCTCCTGCCGGCAAACAGGAATATGTGACCACCCGGATTTTCGACATCGATGACCGTCGTCGTACGCTGCTGGCCCCGTATTTCGCCGAAGGCTATTCCGAACTGATTCCGGCCTTGTTCAAGTGTGTCGGCTATCGGGTGGTCAATCTGCCCATGGGCAGTCAGGATGATGCCGAAACGGGACTCAAGTTCGCCAACAACGATATCTGCTACCCGGCCACC
Source organism: Paludibacteraceae bacterium (assembly GCA_017959385.1). Lineage (GTDB taxonomy): Bacteria > Bacteroidota > Bacteroidia > Bacteroidales > Paludibacteraceae > Enterocola. The sequence continues at coordinate 7,220 of JAGDAS010000051.1, read as the reverse complement.
ATTGTGGTGGGAAGTATTATGAATGCGCTGCAGAGCGGGCGCTACAACCGCGACGAGGTGGCTGTAATCATTACCCAGACAGGTGGTCAGTGCCGGGCCACCAACTACTATGCGCTCATTAAGAACGCCATGGTGTCGGCAGGGTATGCCGACATTCCCGTTGTGTCACTGGCGACCGGTTCGGGTGTCAGCAACCAACAGCCGGGATTCCAGGTAGGGTACAAAAAGATGGCCAGCGTCATTCTCAATGCCATTCTGTTCGCCGACTGTCTCAACAAACTCTACTTCTCCGCCCGTGTACGCGAGAAAAAGGCGGGCGAGGCGCTCCGTCTGCGCAACCGGTTCCTGGACGAAGTGATCCCTTATATAGAGGCCGGGCAGGTCAAGCGGCTTCCCGGTGTAATGGAATCGGCCGTCGCCGCTTTTTCCGATGCCATTGTGAACGAGCCGCGTCCGGTGATCGGTCTGGTGGGTGAGATTTATGTCAAATACAACAGTTTCAGCCACAAGAATGTTGTCAACTGGTTGTTGGACAATCAGATTGAAGTGGTTCCGCCCTCACTGGCCAATTTCTTCTCCACCTCGTTTGTCGCCAATCACGTCAACCGCAATCTGAACATCCGCAAGGAGACTACGCCGGTTTGGATTACCGATACCATTTACCTGTATATCCGTCATGTGATGCGCAAGTACGACCGCATCTGCGCCGCATATCCCTTCTACCGCCGGTTCACCAATATTTTTGACGACGCACGGTTGGCGTCCCGTATTCTCAGTCTGGCGGCCGATTTCGGCGAAGGCTGGGATCTGCCTGGCGAAATCTGCTCGCTGGCCGGGCAGGGAGTGGAGAATGTGATCAGCCTGCAGCCCTTCGGCTGTATCGCCAATCATATCATTTCCAAAGGAGTGGAGAAGCGGATCAAGCAGGTGTTTCCGCAAATGAATCTGCTATTCCTCGATTTCGACAGCAGTACCTCGGAGGCCAATGTGTACAACCGGCTTCATTTTATGGTGGAAAATTGTCATAATCAATTGAAAAATGCTGAATAACACTACTGCCGAAAATATTTTGCAGGCGGCGGAACGATTGTTCCTGGAAAGGGGATTTGCCATGACTTCGACCACCGATATCGCCCGGGAGGTGGGGTGCAATCAGGCGCTGGTCTATTATTATTACCGTAGCAAGGAACAGCTTTTTAATTCGATTTTTACCAATAAAATGCGCATGCTGCTGGTCAACTGCCGCCGAATTCTGGAGAGTCAAGCCGTTTTTGAGGACAAAGTCCGTGCATTTATAGGCTCCTATTTCGAGCTGCTTTGCCATACCCCCCGTCTGCCTTTTTTGATTTTCAACGAACTGGTGACCAACGAACAGCGGCGCACCCAGGTGCGGGAACGGGTGATCGCCGACCCCGAAGTGCAGCGGGTGTACTATGCCATGCAGGACGAACTCAACCGTGAGATCGATGCCGGCCGCATCCGTCCGATTGATATGCTCGATCTGCTGCTCAACATCATGTCGCTGACCGTGATGAACTTTCTGGTGCTGCCCATGTATGCCGATTTTCTCCTGAAGACCGAAGAGGAGCAGCGGCAGTTTCTGGATGCACGCCGGCAGGAGGTATGTCAAACCGTATTGCGTTCCATTCGAAACAGTTGATTATATGAGAATCATTTTTCTATTAGCCCTGTTGCCTTGTTTGTTCCTTGGCGTGTATGTTTACCGTAAGGATCCGCATCCTGAGCCGCTGGGCGGTGTACTCCGGGCTTTCTGTCTGGCCGGCATGGGGTCGGTGTTGGCGACACTGCTGCTGCAAATGCTGCTTCCGACCGGGTATTGGGACCGGGAGCCGGTTACGCGTGCGTTCCTGAGTGCCGGTTTCATTGAAGAAACGGCCAAGTTTCTGATGTTTTATCTGCTCGTTTGGCGTTACAAATCATTTGACGAACCCTTTGATGGACTCCTGTACATGGCTTATGTGGGGTTGGGCTTCTCCTTCGTTGAGAACATCCAGTACCTGACCCTTTACAGCGAACAGTTGTATAGCGTTGCTGTCGCCCGGTCGCTTTTTTCCACGCCCGGCCACTTCCTGTTCGGTGTGGTGATGGGGTATTTTTTGGGTCGGGCGCGTTTCGCCCGCTCGGCGTCCTTTAGGCAGGTGTTTATGCTGGCGGGGTGGCTGGCCGCTGTGCTGTTGCACGGTACCTACGATTTCCTGCTTATGCAGGGCGATGCAACCGCCGACCTTTCGGTCAGGATGCTGCTTACACTTGCCTTCTATGGTTTTGACTGGCTGATGTGGCGGATCGGAGTCAAGCGGATTCGTATGATGCAGAAATAAAAAAGAAGCGTTCCGTCACCGGAACGCTTCTTTTTTGCGGGGGGAGAGGATTTCTTACCCGAATATCTGCTTTTGCTCTTCAATGAGCGAACGGTCGGCAAAGTAGTCGATCCGCATGCTGTGGCGTACCTGATCCAGCGTCTTTGCCGCCTCTTCGCGCGCTTTTTCACTGCCTTGGCGGAGTACTTCATAGACATAGCCCAGGTCTTTCTGCAACTCCTGGCGGCGTGCCCGTATGGGAGCGAGCGTCTCTTCCAGTACCGACAGCAGCAGTTTCTTGACTTTCATATCGCCCAATCCGCCGCGGCGGTAGTGGTCCTTCATTTCCTGCAGGCCGGCATATTCGGGGAACATGGCGTTGACATGCGCATCATCACAGAAAGCGTCGAGGTAGGTGAACACCACGTTACCTTCGATTTTACCAGGATCCTCCACATGAATGTGTCCCGGGTCGGTGTACATGCTGCGCACTTTCTGCGCCAACTCCTTGGGGTCTTCCGACAGATAGATGCAGTTGCCCAGCGATTTGCTCATTTTGGCCTTGCCGTCTATGCCCGGAAGCCGCATGCAGGCCTGATTCTCCGGAAGCAGAATCTTGGGTTCCACCAGCGTCGGACCGTAAATGTTGTTGAACCGGCGCACGATTTCCAAGGTTTGCTCAATCATCGGCGCCTGGTCCTCGCCCACTGGAACCGTCGTAGCCTTGAAGGCGGTGATGTCGGCCGCCTGACTGATGGGATAGGTGAAGAAACCCACCGGAATGTTCGCTTCGAAATTCCGCATCTTGATTTCCGTTTTGACAGTCGGATTGCGTTGTACGCGGGCTACCGTCACCAGGTTCATGTAGTAGAACGACAGTTCCGTCAGTTCCGGTACCTGCGACTGAATGAAGATTGTGCTCTTCTCGGGATCCAATCCGGCGGACAAGTAGTCCAAAGCCACTTGGAAGATGTTCTCCCGGATTTTCCCCGGATTGTCGGCATTGTCGGTCAGCGCCTGTGCGTCGGCCTCCATAATGAAGATTTTTTCGAATTCTCCGCTGTTTTGCAGTTGAACGCGGCGACGCAGCGAGCCCACATAGTGCCCGATGTGCAGTCTGCCGGTGGGGCGGTCGCCTGTCAGAATGATTTTACCCATGGTTGTTACGAATTTCGTGCAAAGTTAAAAAAAATCGGTAGAATCCAGCAGGCAAGCCCTGTTTTTATGCTTATCTTTGCCATGGACTAACCGTAAATTTACATAAAATGGAAGAAACTTTGCAAAATGACTCCATCAATCTGGTGGAGCAGCTCGTAGCGGATCCGACGCAGGTGGATGTCAATCATCTGACCGCTGTGTGGAGCAACCTGGTCGATTCGGGTGTGGATTTGGGCAAACGCCTGCTGGCCGCCCTGGTCATTTATTTTGTCGGTAAATGGATCATCAAACTTCTGCGCCGCATTATGGAGAAAATGCTCGTCCGTCACAATTTGGAGCCGAGTGTCAAAACCTTTATCGGAAGTTTGATCAATGTGCTTTTGACCGTTCTGTTGCTCATCGCCGTCATCAGTACGCTGGGAATCGAAACCACCTCGTTCGCCGCTTTGTTGGCCTCGGCCGGTGTCGCCATCGGTATGGCCTTGAGCGGACAACTCTCCAATTTTACCGGCGGTCTGATGATACTGCTGTTCAAACCGTACAAAGTGGGCGATTACCTCGAGGCCCAGGGGCAGGCGGGGGTTGTACAGGCTATCCAGATGTTCCAAACGGTTCTAACCACTACCGACAACAAGACGGTTATTATTCCCAATGGAGCCATCAGCAGCGGTATTATGGTCAATTACAGTACGCAGCCCGAACGCCGTGTCGATTTCAGCTTCGGCCTTGAGTACGGTCAGGATTTTGAAAAGGCTCGTGAGGTGCTGTTGCAGGTTATCCAAGCCAATTCCAAAATTCTTTCCACGCCCGCTCCGTTCATTGAGTTGGGTTCCCTCTCCGCCAGCAGTGTGGATATTACGGTGCGCGTATGGGTCAAAGGTGCCGATTACTGGGACGTGTTCTTTTATATGAACAAGAACGTCTATGCCGCCTTCAACAAGGCCGGCATTCCGTTCCCCTTCCCACAGCTTACCGTGCATCAGGCCAAGTCGTAAGCCTCCCTTTCGGAAAATAAGAACACCGGCTTCGTCGCTTTCGAAGCCGGTGCTCTTTTTTTGTGTGCCGTTCGGATTATTTGGAGAGCTCCAACATTCTTCGGATGGGTTTGACGGCCTTTCCGATCAAGGCTGGATCCACCGTAATTTCCGGTGTTTCGTCCCGGAGGCACAGGTAGAGTTTCTCCAGCGTGTTGAGCCGCATGTAGGAACATTCGTTGCAGTGGCAGCCGATGTTGGCCTCGCTGGTTTCGGGCGGTACGGGCAGGAAGGTTTTCCCAGGGGCCTGCCGCTGCATTTCATGCAGAATGCCGCTTTCCGTTGCCACAATGAAGGTTTGGCATGCGCTTTCTACGGCATACTTCAGCAATACCGCCGTAGATCCGACTTTGTCGGCCAGCAGTACCACCGGTTTTTTGCATTCCGGGTGTACCAGAACCTGAGCGTCCGGGTGTTCCTGTTTCATTTTTACAATGGCTTCGGCCGAAAATTGTTCGTGTACATGGCAGGCGCCGTCCCACAACAGCATGTTGCGGCCGGTGACCGCATTGATGTAGGCTCCCAGATTGCGGTCCGGACCGAAAATGATTTTTTCGTCCTTCGGCAGCGAATTGACGATTTTAACTGCATTCCCGCTGGTCACTACAATGTCGGTGTGTGCTTTGACGGCGGCGGTTGTGTTGACATACGACAGTACGGTATATCCGGGGTGCTGATGTACAAAATCCGCGAATTTGTCGGCAGGGCAGGAGTCGGCCAACGAGCAACCGGCGTTCAGGTCGGGTACCAGCACCTTTTTGTCCGGGCAGAGGATTTTGCAGGTCTCGCCCATAAAATGAACGCCGCACATCACGATTATGTCCGCCTGTGTCAGGGCGGCCTGTTGTGCCAGGTAGAGGCTGTCACCGATGCAGTCGGCTACATCCTGGATTTCGTTCCGTTGGTAGTAGTGCGCCATAATGACGGCATTCTTTTCCTGTCTCAGGCGTTTGATTGCTGCTGCGTAATCCATATACGTTTTTTTTTTCCGGTGCAAAGATAAGGGTTTTATAAATAAGGTGAAAACCTCCGTCGTAAAACGTGGAAAAAGAAAAAATGAAAAAATTTTATTAAATTCCTACCAAAGTAGTAGGTAAATAAAAAATTATGCTTATCTTTGCATTGTCAAGATGAGACAATGAACATAAAACAATAATCTGTAAAAGTAAAAAGAGTATGGCAAAAGTATTTACCGCAGCGGACCAGTTGATTGGCCGCACGCCCCTTTTGGAGCTGACGCACATTGAGAAAGAGTTTGGTTTGAAGGCCAAGGTATTGGCCAAGTTGGAGTATTTCAATCCGGCCGGTAGTGTCAAGGACCGTATCGCCAAAGCTATTTTGGACGATGCCGAACGTTCGGGCAAGCTGAACAAGGACACGGTCATCATTGAGCCCACTTCCGGCAATACGGGCATCGGCTTGGCGAGTGTCGCCGCCGCCCGTGGCTACAAATTGATCATTACCATGCCCGAGACGATGAGCGTGGAGCGTCGTCAGCTGATGAAGGCCTATGGAGCCGAGTTGGTGCTGACCGAAGGTCCCAAGGGCATGAAGGGTGCCATCGCCAAGGCGCAGGAATTGGCCGCCGCCACCCCCAATAGTTTTATTCCGGGTCAGTTCGTCAATCCGGCCAACCCGAAAGCGCATTTTGAGACGACCGGTCCCGAAATCTTCGAGGATACCGACGGAGCGGTTGATATCTTTGTAGCCGGTGTAGGTACGGGCGGTACCATTACAGGTACGGGCAAATACCTGAAGAGTAAGAAACCGGCTGTCAAGGTGGTGGCTGTTGAACCCGCCACTTCGGCCGTGCTTTCCACCGGTGTCGCCGGCGCGCACAAGATCCAGGGTATCGGTGCCGGATTCGTGCCCGACGTGTTGGATACCAAAGTGTATGACGAAATCATTCCGGTACAGAATGAGGATGCCTTCGCCTACGGCAAATTGGTGGGTCGCAAGGAGGGTGTGCTGGTCGGTATTTCGAGTGGTGCCGCCTTGTGGGCTGCAGTCGAGGTGGCCAGGCGTCCGGAGAATGCCGGCAAGACCATCGTTGTCCTGCTGCCCGATACCGGCGACCGTTATCTGACGACTCCGCTTTTCGCTGAATAAAACCAACCCGGGGTGGAAGGTCTGCTTTCCATCCCGGGTTCATTTGATTTTTTTTATGCTTATTTCAACCCGCGGGCGCTATGCCCTGCGCGTTTTGGTCGATTTGGTGGAGCAGTGTTCGTCGGGCAATGTATCGCTCAAGGATATCTCCGAACGGCAGGGCATTTCCCTGAAGTACATGGAGAGTATTATGAACATTCTGTCCAAATCGGGGATGGTGGTCGGTTCACACGGTAAGAAGGGCGGTTACAAATTGTCACGCGAGCCTCAGGAGTACCGGGTGGGGGATATTCTGCGTCTTACCGAAGGATCCATCGCCCCCATTGCCTGTGTCGATTGCGATGCTTCCGAAAAGGAGGAGTGCCTGCGCAAGTCCACCTGTCGGACACGCCCTATGTGGGAAAAACTGAACGAACTGATTGTCGGTTATCTCGATCATGTCACCTTGGCCGATCTGGCCCGTATGAACGACGGGTCTTATATCTGACAAAAAAAGGGAGCCGCTCGGGCTCCCTTTCTTTTTGTTCATGGAAATCATCAGAGATTCGGATTGATCTTGCTCCACTCGGAAACAGGCGGAACAATCTTGAGCGTTACC
>JAGDAS010000050.1 GCA_017959385.1 Paludibacteraceae bacterium | reverse complement strand
GCTGTAGGGACGGTAGTCAATGGCGTCGAGAGCGTATTCGGTGTGCAGCTCCCGTTTGCGGCCGTCCTTGTCCGTACGGTCATAGTCCCACAGCCGGTATGTTACATCGGAATTTTGTTGAATCTCCACCAAAAAAGTGCCCGCTCCGATGGCATGCACCCGTCCGGCCGGCAGGAAGAATACGTCGCCGACTTCCGGTTTTTCGCGGTTCAATAGTTCCGGCAGACGGTGCTCGGCCATATGCCGTTCCACATCCTGCCGGTTGTAGGGATAGTTGAATCCTGTGCTGATCACCGCACCATGCCGGGCTTCAATAACATACCACATTTCCGTTTTGCCGTTGGTCTGATGCCTTTTCCGCGCCAATTCGTCGGTGGGATGCACTTGGATGGACAAATCCTGCTTGGCGTCAATGAACTTAACCAGCAAGGGGAATTGATTGCCGAAGCGTTGGTAGATCTTTTCGCCCATGAAGAGTTCCTGGTAGGTCTCAATGATCTGCTGCAGCGTCTGTCCCTTGAGCGGTCCGTCGCTTACCTGCGATTCGCTTCCGCGCACATCCGAAATCTCCCAGCTTTCGCCGATGTTGTCCCCGCCTGCGGGCAACCCCTTGAACGCACAAATCTTCTCCCCGCCCCACAAGATAGGCTTGAGGATGGGGGAGAAACGCAGAGGGTATAGCGCGGGACGCACGGCGGTTTCGTCTTATTTAATCCACTCAAAGCCCGTGTAGGGAACCAGAGCTTTCGGTATGCGGATGCCTTCGGGCGTTTGGTTGTTTTCCAAAAGGGCGGCAACGATACGCGGAAGCGCCAGGGCACTGCCGTTGAGCGTATGGCAGAGCACCGTCTTCTTGTCGGCACCTTTGTAGCGGCATTTCAGCCGGTTGGCTTGATAGCTCTCGAAATTGGATACCGAACTTACTTCCAACCAGCGTTTCTGGGCTTCGGAATAAACTTCAAAGTCGTAGGTGATGGATGACGTGAAACTCATGTCGCCGCCGCACAAACGCAGGATGCGGTAAGGAAGCTCCAGCTTGTTGACCAGCGACTCCACATGGGCAATCATTTCGTCCAGACTTTGGTAGGAATGCTCGGGCGTGTCAATGCGTACGATTTCAATCTTCGAAAACTCGTGCAGACGGTTCAGCCCGCGTACGTCCTTACCATACGATCCGGCCTCGCGGCGGAAACACTGCGTGTAGGCGCAGTTCTTGATCGGGAGCTCGCTTTCGTTGAGAATCACATCCCGGTAGATGTTGGTTACCGGTACCTCGGCCGTCGGGATCAGATAGAGGTCGTCCACTTCTGCATGGTACATCTGCCCTTCTTTGTCAGGCAGTTGGCCCGTTCCGTATCCGGATGCGGCGTTGACGACCGTAGGCGGCATGATCTCGGTGTAGCCTGCGTTGCGGGCCTCGTCAAGGAAGAAGTTGATGAGGGCGCGTTGCAGGCGGGCGCCTTGTCCCGTATAAACCGGGAATCCGGCTCCGGAGATCTTGACACCCAGTTCGAAGTCGATCAGGTTGTACTTCTTGGCCAGTTCCCAGTGCGGGAGCGCGTCTTTCGGCAGATCTTCCAAATTACCCCCCGTCCGAACCACTACATTGTCGTCGGCACCGTTGCCTTCGGGTACCTGGTCGTTGGGTACGTTGGGTACCGTAAGCAGGATGTCGGTCATTTCCTTGGAGAGCTCGTCCATCCTGGCCGATAGCGCCTTGGTGCTCTCCTTGAGCGCGGCGGTCTTGTTTTTGATGGCATCCGCCTCGTCCTTGCGACCCTGCTTGAATAGTTCGCCTACCTGTTTGGACGCTTGGTTGATTTCCGCCAGTGTGGTGTCCAATTGCACCTGCGTGGCTTTGCGTTCCTTGTCCAGGGCAACAACTTTCTCAATGGCCTCGCGGCCGTCGAAATGTTTTTTGGCGAGACGTTGTACGGCCTCTTCCGTGTGTTCGGTGATGTATTTGAGCGTCAACATGATAGTAGTGGTTTATTTAGATTTCTTTTTAACAAAAAACCTCGCCTAAAGTATAGGAGAGGTTCTTTGTGTATATGCAAGAGGAAGACCTCTTTCTTTACAAATCAGGCTTTTTCGGCAACAGCCTCTACCGAAACGAAGGAGCGGTTGTCTTTCTTTTTGCGGAATACGACCGTACCGTCAACCAACGCATACAAGGTGTGATCCTTGCCCATGCCTACGTTCTCACCCGGGTGATGAACGGTGCCGCGCTGACGTACGATAATGTTGCCTGCTTTGGCGAATTGACCGCCGAATACCTTCAAACCCAAACGTTTGCTTTCAGATTCACGGCCGTTGCGGGAGCTACCCTGTCCTTTTTTATGTGCCATAGTTCAGATTCCTTTCTTTCAATTAAGCGACAACATCCTTGATTACTAACTCGGTGAAGCACTGACGGTGTCCGTTGCGCGTGCGGTAGCCGTTTCTTCTTTTCTTTTTGAAGACGATTACCTTGTCGCCCTTTACGTGCGATACGACTTCGGCCAGTACCTTGGCTCCGTCAACGGTAGGAGCACCCACTTTTACTTTTCCATCGGCATCGATGAGGAGCACTTTGTCAAACTCCACCTTGGCGCCGCGTTCTTCGTTGAGGCGGTGCACAAAGATTTTCTGGTCTTTGGCTACCTTGAATTGCTGCCCAGCGATTTCTACAATAGCGTACATGTTATAAAATGTTTTATAAGTATACCTCCGAGAGGTGAGGCCTTTTTGACCTGCTTGCAATACCCCGTAGGATTTTAGGCTGCAAAGTTAGGGATTGTTTTTAAAATAACAAAGATTTTCTGCGGCTTTTTATTACCTTTGTCCGGATAACCCCTCAGCGGGGTAACCCAATTTGGTATGAAAACTGTACACGAAGTGATTGCGCTCATCGCCGGTGAGCTGCAATTGGAAGAAAACCGGGTGGCTGCCACCGTGAGGTTGCTGGAAGAGGGAGCTACGGTGCCCTTCATCAGCCGTTACCGCAAAGAGGCCACCGGCGGCATGGACGAGCTGCAGGTCGAGGAGGTCAAACTCCGCCTGGCAAAGTATAATGAGCTGGCGGCGCGCAGGGAGAGCATTCTGAACACCATAGAGGAGCAGGGGAAACTGACACCCGACTTGCGTCGGAAAATCGAGACCTGCTGGGACAAGGCTCAGCTGGAAGACCTTTATCTGCCTTACAAGCCCAAACGCAAGACCCGTGCCGAGGCTGCCCGGCAGGCCGGTTTGGAGCCTTTGGCCCGGCAAATCATGGCCCAGGCGCCGGTCCGCCTGGCGCAAATGGCTGCCCGTTATGTCAAAGGTCCGGTGCCCGACGAGGCGGCGGCATTGCAGGGAGCACGCGACATCATTGCCGAATGGGTCAGTGAGAACGGTCGTGTCCGTAACCTGGTGCGTGCCGGTTTTGACCGCTATGCCCGCATGACCAGCAGGGTGGTGAAAGGCAAGGAGGAGGAGGCGGCCAATTTCCGCAATTACTTTGACTGGGAATGTCCCCTGCAACGGGTGGCGTCGCACCAGTACCTGGCGGTGCGCCGCGGAGAGGAGGCCGGTTGGTTGCGGGTGGATATCGCACCCGATGCCGAACGGACCATAGAGCGGATCGTACCGCTGTTTGTCCGAGGAAGCGGGGAGTGCAGCCGGCAGGTGGCGTTGGCGGTTGAAGACAGTTACAAGCGCCTGATCAAACCTTCTATCGAGTCGGAGGTGGCGGCCTGCGCCAAAGAAAAAGCCGATGCCGAGGCGATCCGCGTATTCGCCGACAATGCCCGCCAGTTGCTCATGGGGGCGCCGTTGGGGCCCAAGCGTATTTTGGGGCTCGATCCCGGATTCCGCAGTGGCTGCAAACTGGTCTGCATTGACGAGGGAGGCCGTTTGCTGCACAATGAGAACATCTACCCGCATCCGCCCCAATCGCAGACCGCCCGGGCGGCGGCCACTTTAACGCATCTGGTGGATGCCTTCCGGATTGACGCCATTGCCATCGGCAACGGCACCGCCAGCCGCGAGACCGAACGTTTTGTACAACAGATCCGCTTTCCTCGTGAAGTCAAGGTGTTTGTAGTAAGCGAGAACGGTGCGTCGGTATATTCGGCCTCGCAAGTGGCGCGGGAGGAATTTCCCGATTACGATGTGACGGTGCGCGGAGCAGTGTCCATCGCCCGGCGTCTGGCCGATCCGCTGGCTGAATTGGTCAAGATCGATCCCAAGTCAATCGGGGTGGGGCAATACCAACACGATGTGGATCAAAAGCGTCTGGGCGAGTCGCTGACGGCCACGGTCGAGAGCGTGGTCAACCGGGTGGGCGTGGACTTGAACACAGCTTCGAGCCACCTACTGACCTATGTGTCGGGTTTGGGACCTGCCTTGGCGCAGGCCATCGTCGCCTATCGGAGCGAACACGGCCGTTTCGCCAGCCGCAGGGCTTTGCTGGAGGTACCCAAACTGGGTGCCAAAACCTTTCAGCAGGCGGCGGGATTTCTGCGCGTGCAGGGAGGAAACAATCCCTTGGATGCCACGGCGGTACATCCCGAATCCTATCCGGTGGTCGAACGTATGGCCCGCGACCTGAAGGTGACCGTACCCGATTTGATCCGTGACCGGCAGCTCCGGCAGCGGATCGATCTGCAACGCTATGTTTCGGACACGGTCGGTCTTCCGACCCTCAACGATATTCTGCAGGAGTTGGAGAAGCCCGGACGCGATCCGCGCAGCGAACTGGAGGAGTTCGCTTTCGACGCTTCGGTGCAGACGCTCGATGATCTGCGTGAAGGTATGATTCTGCCCGGTATCGTCACCAATATCACCAATTTCGGTGCCTTTGTCGATGTGGGAGTGCACGAGGACGGTTTGGTGCATGTGTCGCAAATGGCCGGCAAGTACGTGTCGTCGCCGTCGGAGGTGGTCAAACTGCATCAGCATGTCCGGGTGCGCGTGCTGGAGGTGGATCGCGTGCGCAAGCGCATCTCCCTGTCCATGCTTCAGGTGGAGTGATTTTCCTTTCGGAAAATGTTCTCAGTCGCCTAACTGAATTTCCATGCCGTCGTAGCACAACGCCTGGCCCTCGGGCAGGGTGGAGTTGACTGCGGCGTGCAGTCCCATCTGGTGGCAGATGTGGGTGAAATAGCAGCGCCTTACGCCTAAACGGGTGGCCAGGGCCTGCGCTTCGGTGAGCATGTAGTGCGAGAAGTGGGGCGTTTGCCGTAAGGCATCGATGATCAATACTTCCAGGCCGTCGAGCAGGGGCAGTTGGTCGTCGTCGATGCGGCTGATGTCGGTAAGGTAGGCCATCGGACCGATGCGGTATCCTACGATCGGCAGTTGCGCATGGTAGCACCGGATGGGCTGAATTTCGATGCCTGCCGCTGTAAACGGCTTCAGATCAATGGTGTGCAATTCGAGGCGGGGAGCACCCGGGTAATGGGTCTCGGCAAAACAGTAGGGGAGGTTGCGGCGTATGGCGCTGCATACACGCTCTTCGGCATAGAGCCGGACATTGCCGTAAGGGCGCAGGTCGTCGATGCCGGCTACATGATCGTAGTGCTCGTGCGTGAACAGTACGGCGTCGATTTGCGGCGTAGGCCGGCGCAGCATCTGCTGGCGGAAGTCCGGGCCGCAGTCGATGAGCAATGTCCTGCCCCGGTATTCCACCAGGGCGGAGCAGCGCAGCCGTGCGTCGTGCGGATCCTTGGAGCGGCATACTTCGCAACCGCAGTTCAGATAGGGTACCCCGGTTGAGGTGCCCGAACCGAGTATCGTGATTTTCATTGTTCCGGGTATTTTCTGCAAAAATAGTGGATTTTCGGTATATTTGTACGTTCAAAACTCAAGTTGGATGAAAAACGGTTTGGTATTGGAAGGCGGTGGGTTCCGGGGGCTCTTCACCAGTGCGGTGCTGGACGTGATGATGGAACGCGGCATCCGTTTCGACGGGTTGGTCGGCGTTTCGGCCGGGGCGTTGTTCGGGGTTAATTTCAAGTCGCACCAAATAGGGCGCGGATTGCGTTACAACCTGCGGTTCAAGGATACCCCGGAATACATGGGCTGGCGGGCGCTGCTGGCTACGGGCAATATTGTCGGGCCGCGTTTCGCATATCATGTGGTGCCGTTTGAACTCGATCCGGTCGATGCGGAAACATTCCGCACGGATCCTACGGAATTCTGGGCCGTTTGTACGGATATTGTTTCCGGAGGCCCTGTATATCATCAACTTACGGAGATTACGCACGAAAGCATTGAATGGCTGCGTGCTTCGGCTTCCATGCCGTTGGTGTCAACGCCGGTGGCGCTTGATGGCCGCCTGCTGCTCGACGGGGGCATGGTCGATTCCATTCCGCTTGAAGCATTTCAGCGGATGGGCTATGAGCGCAATGTGGTGATTCTGACACAGCCCGCGGGCTTCCGCAAACAGCACACGGGCAGGAACTGGCTCTTTCGAACCGTTTACCGCAAATACCCGCTCGTCGCTTCGATAATGGAACGGCGGCATGAGATGTACAACCGGCAGCTGGATCTGTTGGCGGAAGCCGAGAAGAACGGCGAGGTACTGGTCATCCGCCCCGACGAGCCGCTGGACATCGGCCGCACCGAGACCAACGGCATCCGTATGCAGGCGGTTTATGCCGCCGGTCTCGCCATCGCCCGCCGTATGATGGAGAGGGTAGAGTCGTGTTTTTATGTTTTTGATTTTCAGTAAAACTTTATTT
>JAGDAS010000049.1 GCA_017959385.1 Paludibacteraceae bacterium | reverse complement strand
TTCGCGGTGGAATTCGGCGACCCATACCAACCAGGGACGACCGCCGAAGTCGAGCGCCACCGAGCAGAGGCAGTCGTCCATGGGCAGGCAGTAGCCGTAACGCTCTATGCCGCGTTTGTCGCCGAGCGCCTTGCGGATGGCTTCGCCGAGGGCCAAGGCCGTGTCTTCGATGGTGTGGTGCTCGTCCACCTCAAGGTCACCCTTGACCCGGATGCTGAGGTCGAAGCCGCCATGTTTGCCGATTTGCTCGAGCATGTGGTCAAAAAATCCCAAGCCGGTGGAGATGTCGGTTTTGCCGCTGCCGTCGAGGTCGATGCGGATGCGGATGTCGGTTTCCTTGGTCGTGCGCACCACTTCGGCCACGCGTTCGCCCGCAAACAGAAATTCGGTGATACGGTCCCAGTCTGGGAACTTTTCGCTGCCGATGCGGATGGCGCCGCAGCCCAGGTTGGCTGCCAGTTGCTCATCGGTGGCGCGGTCGCCGATCACGTAGCATTGCGACAGGTCGTAGCTGCCGTCCATGTAGGATTTGAGCAGGCCGGTGCCCGGTTTGCGGGTGTCCAACCCCTCTTCGGGAAATGATTTGTCGATGAGGATGTCGCTGAACTCGATGCCTTCGCCTTTCAAAATCTCGAGCATCTTGCCCTGCACCGTGTCAAACACCTCCTGCGGGTAGGCGGGGGTGCCGAGGCCGTCCTGGTTGGTGACCATCACCAGTTCGAAGTCCAGCTTTTGGGCGATAAAGTGCAGGTTGCGGATGACGCCGGGCAAAAAGGTCATTTCCTCGAGCGAGTTGACTTGCTCGGTTACGGGCGGTTCCACGATGATGGTGCCGTCGCGGTCAATAAACAGGGCTTTCTTTTGCGTTTTCATAGGCCTGGGTGTGCGCGGAATAATTTTTTACAAAAGTAAGGATTATTTCGCTATCCGCAAAATGAACCTCCGATTGCTTGGCCGCTACTCGTCGGCAGGCTCCGCCTTGTGCTCTACCGTGCGTACCACAAAGGCCACGGTCAGGCAGCCGACCATGCCGGCCATACCCACCACCACTTTAATCAAAGTGCTGGGAATGAAGAAGATGATGGAGATGCTGCACATCACCGCCATGCAGCCGATGGCCGAGGCCTTGGCCTTGCGGCTCATGCCCTTGTCGCGCTCAAAGTTGCGGATGCGGCCGCCCAGTCTCGAGGCCAGCAGCCAGGCCTGCAACCGCGGGCTGCTGCGGTAAAAGGCCCACGAGGCCACCAGCAGAAACGGCGTGGTCGGCAGTCCAGGCACCACCACACCCACGGCGGCCAGCCCTACGCAGAGCAGTCCCAATGCAATGTATGCGTATCGTATCATGTCGTTAGTTTTGCTGCCGCAAAAATAGTGTTTTCCGGCAAGCGGATTCTTAAGATTGGATTAAGAAAACAGGCCGGTGCCGGCCGAATAACCTCCGAAAATATGCAAGTAGCGGAAAAATCCGGGGTGGATTATGCCACGCGTTTCAGAAATTTTTCCTATTTTGCAATCGTTTTCCTTAACCCTACCCTATGAAAACCACAAGCAAAATCATTCTGGCCGCCGTCTGTGTGGCGGCCGTGTTGTATGAATACATGCAGAACAGCCAGCAGGCATCGGCAGGGACGCCGGGTGCCGGGCGGGTGGCTGCGGCGGCCGGTACGAATGCGTACTACCGTGTGGATGTGCGTGGGTCGGTGCCCCGGACGCAGACCGTGCAGTATAAAGCGTATGAATCCTGCTATCACAACGGTTGGCGGCAGCCGGTGTGGGTGGGTTACGAGCTGACCGCCGAGGAGGCGGTGGCAACCGCCGTGGACCGCAAGGGGCGGCAGTTCTATCCCGATCCGGCTACGCCCGGAGCACCGGACAAAAGCCAGTCGTTCGGCAAATTCGGCTTCGACAAAGGGCACATGATGCCTTGCATGGACGCGCGCTGGAGCGAAGAGGCGATGAGCAGCAGCTTCTCCTACGTCAACTGCTGCCCGCAGTTTCCCAACCTGAACCAGGGAATCTGGCGCCGTTTGGAAGAAAAAGTGAATCAAATGGCAGTCAAATACGGATGCATGTACGTGTCGGCCGGGCCGATTGTGCCCGCCGATGCCCCGCGGTTCGGGGCGGAACCCGGCATTGCCGTGCCGTCGCATTTTTTCAAAGTGTTGTGCTATGAACGGGCCGACGGCTGGCATGCGACAGCCTTCCTGTTTCCCAATGCCGCCTGTTCCGGATCCATGTTCGACTACACACTGACGGTCGATTCGCTGGAAAGCCTGACCGGTTACGACTTCCTCTACAACCTGCCCGATGATCTGGAGAATCAGGTGGAGGCAGCGCCCTTCCGGGCCAAATACTGGCAGTAGGCGGGGAGGCAATCAGGCCATCGCCTTCAAGGCTTCGAGCAGCAGGCTGTTCTCTTCGGGCGTGCCGACCGTAATGCGGAGGCAGCCGGCGCAGAGCAGCACCGAGTTGCGGTTGCGCGTGACAATGCCGCAGTCCACCAAATAGCGGTAAGTGGCGTTGGCATCTTTGACCTGCGTCAAGATGAAATTGGCGTCGGTGGGGTGGGTTTTTACCACACAGGGCAGCGCCTGCAGTTCCTGTTGCAGGCGGGTGCGCTCGGATAGCAGCGTCTTGACCCATGCCTCCTTGCGGTCGGCGTGGTCCAGTTGCCCACTGACAAAATTTTGCGTAAGCAGATTGATGTTGTAGGGGTATTTGACCTTGTTGAACAAGCCGATAATCTCCTCGCTGGCAAAGGCCATACCGCAGCGTACCGAGGCCAGGCCCCAGGCTTTGGAGAAGGTTTGCAGTACGATGAGGTTGGGGTGGCGGTCCAGTTGCTCCGTCCATGACGGGGTGTCGGCGAAGTCGATGTAGGCCTCGTCAATGACCACGATGCCGGCAAAGCCTTCGAGCACGCGGGTTACCTCGGCGCGGTTCATCAGGTTGCCCGACGGGTTGTTGGGCGAACAGATCCAAATCACTTTGGTGTGCGCGTCGGTGGCGGCCAGCAGTGCGTCGGCATGGAGCTGGAACGCCTCGTCGAGGGGGACCTGGCGGTACTCCACATGGTTGATGTCGGCGTCTACTTCGTACATGCCGTAGCTGGGCGCGATGCCCACGGCATTGTCCACGCCGGGTTCGCAGAAGATGCGGTAAACCAGGTCGATGGGCTCGTCGCTGCCGTTACCCAGCATCATCCGCTCGGCCGGCACGTGCTTGATGCGGGCGATTTTCTCCTTGAGCGCCCATTGACGCGGGTCGGGGTAGCGGTTGTAGGGGCCGTTGAACGGGTTTTCGTTGGCGTCGAGGAAAGCCTTGGCTTCGCCTTTGAATTCGTCGCGGGCGCAGGAGTAGGGCTTCAGGGCCAGAATGTTGGGTCGAACCAGGGATTGGATGTCCGTCATAGGTAAATAGTTTGGCACAAAGATAGTGAATTTGCCGACAATTTGTTACCTTTATCCCCGAAAGAAACCGCGCCGGGGGTATAGCCGGCGCCAATCGGACTGTCCTACCATGAAAAAAATCCGTTTTGCCCTGGGAGCGATGCTCCTGTTGCTGCCGGCCGTATCGTGCCGCCGTGCAGCTGAATTTCCCCAAGTCGTCACACTTGACGGAACCGTTGAAGGCTTCCGCCGGGACGGTATTGAGGTCTATCTTGGCGTTCCTTTCGCCCAACCGCCGGTCGGGGAATTGCGCTGGCGCGAGCCGCTGCCGGTGGTTCCTTACGATACCGTACTGCAAGCCAAACAGTTCGGGCCCGATCCCATGCAGTACAATGTATATGGCGATATGAATCTGCGCGGTCCCGTACGGAGCGAGGACTGCCTCTACCTGAATATTTGGGCTCCTGAGCGGAAAATGGGGGGAAAACGTGCCGTACTGATCTACTTCAACGGTGGCGGCTGGGTGGCCGGCAGTGGCTCCGAACCGCGCTACGATGGTGCTTCACTGGCACGCAAAGGCATTATTGTGGTCACCGCCAATTACCGGGAGGGCGTGTTTGGATCGCTGGCCCATTCCGCCCTGACCGACCGGTCCGAGGTGGCCTCGAGCGGCAATCAGGGCCTGCTGGACCAGGCGGCCGCCATTCAATGGGTGTACAACAATATCGAGGCTTTCGGGGGCGACAGCCACCGGATCACCATTGCCGGCGAATCGGCCGGTTCCTTCTCCTGCAGCCTGCTCATGACCTCTCCCCGGGTGATTCCTTACCTGGCCGGGTGCATCGGCTCGAGCGGAGCCATGTTCATGTCCCGTCTGCGTACCTTGCAGCAAGCCGAAGCGCAGACGGAGGCCCTGTGGGCTGAACGGGGCTGGGATGTGGAGCAGTTGCTCGCCCTGCCGGCCGACAGCCTGATGGCCCTCTATCCGACCGGCGACAAAAGTCCCGTCATTGACGGCTATCTGCTGTTTGAGTCGCCGAAAGAGGCGTTTGCCGCCGGCAGGCAGGCGCAAATTCCCCTGTTGGCCGGTTGGAACCTCAACGAGGGCGATCCGCGCTGGTACCTGCACGGCGAACCCGCCACGCTGGATTTGTACCGGCAGGCCGGCACCATCCAGGAGCTGGGCGGTCGGGCCGGTGAGGTGCTGGAGGCATACGGCATCCGGACCGATGCCGATGTGCTGAGCCGCGGGGCCGTGGATCTTTGCTCCGACTTGTTCACCGGTTATCCCACCTGGAAATGGTGCGAGGCGCAGCGTGCCGCCGGGCAGCCGGTGTACCGCTACAAGTTCCTGCCTGCGCGTCCCGCCATGGCACAGGAGGGCTTGCAGGCCGGGTTGGCTGGCGGAGTGCGTCCGGCGGACGATGCGGCCGTTCCCGAACCGGAGATTCCCGAGGGAGCTGTCCATTCGGCCGACATCGAGTACGCCATGGGCAACCTGTCCACCAACACGGTGTACGCCTGGCGTGATGCGGATGAAACGCTCTCCGAACTTTTCCAGCAGTACTATGTGCATTTTGTGAAAACCGGCAACCCCAACGGTGACAGCCTGCCCGAATGGCCGATACTGGACGAAACGGCCCCCGTGATGCAACTCGACTTTACTCCCCGTGTGGAGCGCAACCCGGACTTGGAGGCCCGTTACCGCCTGCTCGACGAAATTATCGCCCCCCGCTGAGTTCCCCTTTTCGGAAAATTCCGTACCTTTGCACACCCAAACAAATCCGCATGTTGGAGCTGACGCAAAGGAAAGGATTTTTGTTCGACATGGACGGCGTGCTGTTCGATTCCATGCCTTATCATGCCAAAGCCTGGCACGACACCTTCGCCGACTTCGGCATTGCATTCTCCGAATACCAAGTCTATCTGCAGGAGGGAAGTACCGGTGCCAAGACCGTCAACGATGTGTTTTTGGCGCAGAAGCACCGGTTGGCTACCGACGAGGAGGTGCAGGCCATCTACGAGCGCAAGTGCGAGCGGTTCAAGGCCTGCGGACAGACCGTGCCCATGCCCTATGCGCTGCAGGTGCTCGAGCGGGTGCGGGAGCATGGTTGGAAAGTGGGTCTGGTGACAGGCTCGGGCCAACGCAGCCTGCTGGGTACACTCGAACACTACTATCCCGGATTCTTTGCAGCCGACAACATGGTCACCGCCTTTGATGTGACACACGGCAAACCCGACCCCGAGCCCTACCTCAAGGGGATGCGCAAACTCGGCCTCCAGCCCGGCGAAACCGTGGTGGTGGAGAACGCCCCGCTCGGGGTGCGTGCCGGCAAGGCCGCCGGTGCCTATGTAATCGCGGTCAATACCGGCATCCTTACGGAGAACGATCTGGCCGTAGCCGGCGCCGACGTGGTGCTGGGCAGCATGTCGGAGCTTTGGCGGCAATTGGCATGAAAAAAGCTTGCCGGTTTCCCGGCAAGCTTGGTGTTTTCTCCGCGAGTGTTTTATTCTTCCACCACGTCTTGTATCAGGCGTACACTGCAGCAATATTTCCGGTCGCCGCTGTTGGTGTAGAAGTCGGAGCGTGTGCCGCCGCCGTAATCCGTTAGGAGAATGAGGGACGTGCTCCTGTCCTTGTATGCCGAGCCCAGCGGTGCCGTCGCGGTTTGGTAGAAACCGTCTGTGCCAAAGCCGTCCAAGTTGGTGTTGTAAACGCGGCCTTCGACGGGCAGGAACAAGGCTCCCTGCCGTTCCATCGCTTTCCATTGACCGGCGGTGTAGGTGTTGTCCGTGAAGGAGAGTTTGACCCCGATCTCCTCCCAGGAAGCAAAGGTCAGCGTGTCGGGCAACTCGAACTCGTCGGGCAGCAGAATGATGCCGTTCACCTCATTGACGGCGGCCGCTCCCAGTTTCTTTTTCGCGTCGGGACGGCTCTTGATGACGTAGTCCCATTCGGCTTTGGTGGGCGTGCGCCACAGTCCCCGTTGGTTGCCTCCGTTGCTGATGGGGTTGTGCACGCCCCAGTCGTAGTTGGCATAGGTGCCTACCAGCGACAGGTCGGTGCTGGCGTTGACAAATGACGGACCGTAACCGGTCGGGTTGTTGGTGACACCGGTGGCAGCCACGGTGTGCTCGTGGGGCATGTAATGCGTGTTGCCGTCGTCGTTGGGGTCGTGCCAGCCGCTGGTGCCCCAGGCAAACAGGCTGATCCATTGGAAATATTTGGGGTTGTCGACCGAATTGGTGTTGTTGAGCCCAATGACATCGTACTGGTGCTCGGCAAACCGCCACAGGCCCGTCTGGCAATTGTACTGCAGGTTGCCCTTGGAGAAGAACACCCTCTTGGTGGCCGATACCGAGAAGGCGTGCTTGATGGCACCGACCGGGGCGCGTTCGATGTCGATACGGGTGCCGTCGGCCAGGGTCATGTACACATAGTCGAGATCGTATTCGAAGTCCTTGAACTGGGAGTTGCCGTGCTTGATCAGAATCTCGGTGTCGTTTTGGAAACGGATGTTGTAACCGATGATTTGCGACGTGCCGTCGATCAGTTCGTGCCAGGGTTCGACGGCTACGATGTAGTTGCGATCCTGCAGGGCTTGGATGAGCGTTTGCAGGGTTTGGATGTCGGATTCGTTCTGGTTGACCGACTGAACCAGGTTCTCCAACCGCTTTTGTACATCGTCGACCTCCGAACGCAGGAAGGAGTCGTCGTACTTTTTGCAGGAGGCCAGGGCCAGCAACAGGCCCAGGGTCAGGGAAAGGAACAGGTGAATGCGTTTCATATGCTATTGCGTTTTTATTTTCGTTGTTTATTGGGCGGGGATGTCTTTGACTAGTCTGACGGTCAGTCCATAGGGTTTGGTCCACTGCTGGGAGGGCGTGTACACGCCTCCGTACGAATCCTTCCGGAAATTGGCGCAGGAAGCGCTGTTGGCGAGGTATTCCGAACTGCTCCAATAGAAGCCGTGTGTGCCGTAGTCCACCATTTGGGTGCCGTAACGGTAGCCTTCAGCCGGCAGGAACACGGCGCCGTAGAGCTCGTAACGGCGGAATTCTTCGGCGGTGTATTCGCCTCGGGGCGTGATGAAGTCGTAGTCGTCCGGCATAAGCACCATCCCCAATACGCCATCGACGGTGCAGATCGAACGCAAGTCGCTGTAATGAGCTCTGTACTTGATCACATACTGCCATTCGTACATGGTCAGGCAGCGCCACTCTCCCGCACGGTCGCCCCCGTTGGCGATGGCGTTGTGCACGCCCCAGTCGTACTCGCGGTTTTCGACGTAGAGTCCGCCGTTGTCGTGGGCGGTCTGCGGACCGTAGCCGGTGCTCGGGTAGGTGGTGCTGTTGTTCTCGAACACCAGGTCGTAGGGCATGTAGTGGATGTTTTTGCCATCGGCGGTGTTGCGGTAGCCGCTGGTGGCCCAACCGAAGTGCGAGATCCATCCGTCGTAATCGGCGTCCACCTGGGTGTAGATGTTGCCTATGGTGGCCCATTGGGGCTCGGCGAAGCGCCATACCCGGTTTTTGCAGTGGTACTGCAGGTTGCCTTTCGAAAAATAGACGTAACGGCCCTCGGCCACGGAGAAGCGGGCCAGGATGGCACCCGGATGCGCCTTGGGGATGGAGATGTCCTGGCCTTCGCCCAAGTGGAAGGCGAGTTCGTCGCCCAGGTCGGTCATGTGGCTGAACAGGTCGATGTCGCCGTTGTAGATGACGATGGGCTCGTTGCGCTCAAACAGGATGCGGTAGCCGATCGTTTCGCCGTTGGGGGCGTAGGGCTCGACTCCGGTGATGAGGTCCTTTTCCTGTTGGGCCTTGACCAGGGCTTGGACTTGCTTGACCTTGGCGGCGGTCGTGTCGCTTTGCGCCTGCAGGGCACCGATTTGCTGCTTGGCCGTGTCGAGGAGCCCCAGCAACCCGGTTTCGTCGTACTTCTGTTCGCACGAAGCGAGCAGGCCGGCGCACAACAGGCAGGACAGCATGCGTAGAATGGCTTTCATGTTCTGCAAAAGGTTGATATGATTCCGGCGCAAAGATACGTCAAAAATCAAAGCGGGGACACACCTGTTCATAAAAATGCTGCATCCCCGCGTGGGAATCAGTAAGCTTGTTGGTGTACGCCTTTGACGGCCCGCCCGCTGGGGTCGTTCAGGTTTTTGAATGATTCGTCCCAGGCCAGGGCGGTGGCGGTGGAACAGGCCACACTCGCCTCGCTCGGTACGCTGCGCGCCGCACTGTCGGAGGGGAACAGTTCCGAAAAAATGCTGCGGTAGTAGTACTCCTCCTTGTTCTTGGGCGGGTTGATGGGGAAACGCTCGGCGGCCCGGGCCATCTGTTCGTCACTCACCGCATGGGTCGTCAAGGCTTTGAGCGAATCAATCCAGGAGTAACCGACACCGTCGGAGAACTGCTCCTTCTGCCGCCAGGCGATGCTTTCGGGCAGCAAGTCGGAGAAGGCCTCGCGCAGGACGCGCTTTTCGATG
>JAGDAS010000048.1 GCA_017959385.1 Paludibacteraceae bacterium | reverse complement strand
GCTGCCGAATCCATCCATCTCGGTGAGCAGTTGGTTGAGCGTGTTGTCACGCTGGTGGTTGGTGTTTATGGGGGGACCCTTGCTGCGCGCCCGTCCTACCGCGTGTATTTCTTCGTTGTAGTTGAGGGAGGGGGCTTTCTCTTTGGCCTGACGGAACAAATCCCGCACACGGGATGCGCCTACGCCGACAAACATTTCGACGAAATCGGAGCCGGACAGCGAGAAGAACGGTACATCCGCCTCTCCGGCCACGGCTTTCGCCAACAGGGTTTTGCCGGTTCCGGGAGGGCCTACCAGCAGGGCACCTTTGGGAATTTTGCCTCCCAAGTCGGTATAGCGTTTGGGATTCTTCAGAAAGTCCACGATTTCCTGCACCTCCTGTTTGGCGCCGCTCAAACCGGCTACGTCTTTGAAGGTGACTTTGGAGTGATCGTCGGAATCCTTGTCGATCAGCCGGGCACGCGATTTCCCTACATTGAAGATTCCTCCGTTCGGGCCTCCGTTGCCCATCCGGCGCATGGCCAGAATCCAAATGAGCAGGAAGAAGAGGATGGGGCCGAAGGACCACAGCAGGGATTCCATGTAATTCTTGCGCTCCGTGTAGGAAACCTGGATGGGGCGGTCTTGGGCGCTGATGAACTCGTCCAGTTTGTCGGCCGAGGGGATGCTCGTCTCCAATTGGGGCGCGGGGTCGCCGGATTTCCACTTTTCTCCGTAGATTTCCTGGAGAACGGCGGGGTCTTGGACAGTGATGTCAAACTCGGCGGTTTCCTTGTTGATGACCGTGATGTGCTCCACATAGCCGCTGATCACGTATTTTTGGAAATCGGAATAGCTGACCATACGGTTGATGGATACCGGACCGTAGAAGTTGAGCAGCAGCAGACCGGCCGCAATAAGTCCGTACAACCAGTAAAGGTTGAAACGGTTCGGAGAGGATGGACGTTGGGGCTGTTTCATTTTACAATAAATCCGCTATCTCCTCCAGGGCGGCATCCTCCCAAAGGTGTTCCAAATCAAAGAAAGCACGCGGCTCCCGTTGCATGACGTGAACCATGGTGTCGGCATAGTCCATGACAATCCATTCGCTGTTCTCAAACCCTTCCATGGCCATCGGTTTTTCTCCAGCGTTCTTCCGGACGAATTCCCTGGTTTTGGTGGCGATGGAGTTGACTTGTGTATTTGAATTACCCTCGCAGATGATCATGTAGCTGCAGATGGTGTTGGGGATCTTGGTCAGATCGGCAACCACAATGCGCTGAGCTTTGCTGTCCTGCAAGCCTTCGATGATGGCGTTTACCAAGGGTGGTTTCTTCATGTCGGTGTTATTTTGTTGCAAAGATAGTTTTTTTTATGACATTCTCAAACGCCTGCGCGATAATCTCGTTGCTTAGTACGGCGGGTCGGCCGTCGTCGCCGGCCTCGCAGACACTTTGAACAATGGGTATCTGCCCCAGCAGGGGGATGTTCCGCTCTTCGCAGAGGCGTTTGGCTCCCTCTTTCCCAAAAAGGTAGTACTTGTTGTCCGGGAGCTCCATAGGAGTAAACCACGACATATTTTCGATGATGCCCAGAATTGGGACGTTGACTTTGTCATTGCGGAACAGATCAATGCCTTTGATGGCAGCGGCCAGGGCCACCTGCTGCGGTGTGCTGACCACGATGGCTCCGTCCAGACGGATGTTTTGAATCAGGGTCAGGTGAATGTCGCCGGTGCCGGGAGGCAGGTCGATGAGGAAATAGTCCAGTTCGCCCCAGGCGGCTTCCTCAATCAGCTGTTTGATGGCGTTGCTTGCCATGGCTCCCCGCCATACGATGGCGCTTCCCGGATCCACAAAGAATCCGATGGACAGCACTTTTACACCGTATTTTTCAATCGGAACGATCCGCCCTTGGTCGTCCGCCACGGGGCGCTCCTCCTCCAGTCCGAACATCTTGGGGATGGAAGGGCCGTAGATATCGGCGTCCAACAGCCCCACGCGGTATCCCTGCTGTGCCAGGGCGACGGCCAGGTTGGAGGCGACGGTCGATTTGCCTACGCCGCCTTTGCCGGACGAAACGGCGATTTTGCATTTCACCTGGTCCATGGCGCTTTCCTTGGGTGTCTGTTCAATGGGCTGCGGTGTCAGGATGTCGATATGGCCGCAGATGTCCACGTTGCGGTCCACATAGGTGAGCACCGCCTGCTCGCATGCCTTGACGAGCGATTTGCCCAAGGGATCGTTGGGGCGCAGCTGCAGCGAGAACCATACGCTGTTACCGTCAATGCGGATGTTGTCGGCAACCAGGCCGGCACTGACAATATCCTGACCGGTTGCGGGGTATTTGACATGTCGCAACGCTTCAAGAATAAGATTGGGATATAAATTCATACGGTTGGATTTTGTTGACTGCGGCGGCTGCGGTTGAAACTTCGGTAGTCGTCTTCCGGGATGTCAATATCCGGCTCGGTGAAAGTCCGGCCGGCCGGTAGATGGAACTGGATGTACTTGATGGTTTTGCCCCGGTCAATCCACTGCATTTCGTAATAAGTCTTGATACTCAGCACTTCATCGGCCCATCCGCAATGATAGAGGTCGTCGGTGTCCTGTACAGCCTCCAGCCGGTTGGCTTCGATGAGGGCGTGGGTGTAGGTATAGAGAAACGGGCTGTCCGTCTTGAGGTGGATCAGACCGCCGGGTTTCAGAATTTGTTGGTACAGCGTCAGAAAACGGCAGGATGTCAGTCGTTTGCGTACTTTTTTCATCTGCGGGTCGGGGAAGGTGATCCAGATTTCCGATACCTCGTCCGGAGCGAAGAAGCGGTCAATCAGTTCGATGCTGGTACGCAGAAAGGCCGTGTTGGTTCGACCTTCCTGCCGGGCTTGTTTCGCACCGGCCCACATGCGGGCGCCTTTGATGTCGATGCCGATAAAATTCTTGTCGGGGTACAGTTTGGAAAGCGCTACGGTATATTCTCCTCGTCCGCAGCCCAATTCCAGTACCAACGGATTCCCGTTACCGAAAAAATCCGACCATTGGCCACGCAGGGGGAACGAACCCTCTTCCTGCAAGCGGGCGAACGGATATTGGAAGACATGGTCGAATGTCTTCATTTCGGCGAATTTCTGCAGTTTGTTTTTGCCCATGTCAGTTCTCCTCCTGCTCTGTGCGAACCTGTAGACCGATGTTGCGTACTCCGCCGATGATGGAATCGCGCATAGCCTGATAAATGTCGAAACGATAGACACCCGGCTCGGGGAAACGGATACGCTGCATGTAGAGCACCGGCATCTCAAAGGTGGAGGGATAACGTGTTCCCAGCCAGCGGCCGTGGTTGTCGGCCAGGTAGCAGGCGATGGTGTCGCGCTGGATACGCCCGGAAGGGGAGTATGAATGCACGAACATCCACAGGTTCTGATAGGGGTATCCGCCGGTGTGGCGGATGTTGATCAGAATGTCGCTGTAGGAGACTGTGTCGGCGATGTTGACATCGAAATGGATGGCCGAATCCTGATGCCAGCGGGCATGCGGCAGGTCGGCATATTCGTTGTACACGTCACTGCGCGTGCAGGAGGCGGTGACAGCCGGTAGAACAACGGTGAAGAATAAAAGATAAAAGAACTTTTTCATGCTTCGGGGCGGTTGGAGGGTTTGTCACCGGATTCGGGGCGATGACCGCCACGGTTTCCTCCGCGGTGATTGCGGTTGCGGTTGTCCCGGTTGTGTCTTTTTTTCTTTTTGTCAAAACGGGTCAGGCTGCCTTCGCCTACCGAAGTGGCGAAATCAATGGACGGAGCGGCGGCATGGGTTTTGTCGTCGAGCGAGGCGGGTTTTTTACCCTCTTGGTTCATGGCGATGACCTCTTTGGCCCGGTCTAGACTGATTTCCACCAGATTCTGCGGGAAGTTGGGCGCTGTTGAGTAGGTCATTTTCCGTGCGAAGGCATCCAGTTTGAAGAAATACCAGGTAGCGCCCTCTGTCTCGAGCTGGACATTCTTGGGCGGGAACTCCTTGATGGCTTCAATGTAGTTGTCCAATTCGAAATTGAGGCAGCATTTGAGTTTGGCGCATTGCCCCGCCAATTTCTGCGGATTCATGGAGAGGTCCTGGATGCGGGCGGCATTGGTGCCTACCGATTGAAAGTTGCTTAGAAAGGTGGAGCAGCAGAGTTCACGCCCGCAGGGGCCGGTTCCTCCGATGCGGCCCGCTTCCTGGCGTGCGCCGATCTGCTTCATCTCAATCCGTACCTGGAAAACCTCGGCCAGTACTTTGATGAGCTGTCTGAAGTCCACCCGTTCGTCGGCGATGTAATAGAAAATGGCCTTGTTGCCGTCGCCCTGGTATTCAACGTCGCCGATCTTCATGTTGAGGTGGAGATCCTGGGCGATTTTGCGGGAACGCAACATGGCATCGTGCTCTTTGGCTTTGGATTCGTTCCATTTGTCGATGTCGGCTTGGCGGGCCTTGCGGTAAACGCGTTTCACTTCCGTTTTGGAGGGATCGAAATTGTTTTTGCGCATCTGCATCGCCACCAGATAGCCTTGCATGGTCACTACTCCGATGTCGTGGCCGGGATTGGACTCCACGGCGACGATATCTCCTTTTTCCAACGGGATTTCATTGGAATTGAGGTAGAACCCTTTGCGTGTGTTTTTGAATTGCACCTCCACGTAACGGCTGGTGTTGTAGTCAACGGGGATGTCGGCCAGCCAGTCGTACACGCTGAGCATCTGCCCGGAACTTTTGCGGCAGCCGGTGGCGCAGAGTCTTTGATTTCCTTTATCGAGAATAAAGTCCATGGTTTATTTGATTTTGGTGAACAACTGCAGTCCCATGTCGAACAGGACGCTTTTGGCCAGAGCGTTCTGACCGATCTGCGCGCGGGCTGTCTCCAGCTGCCGGCAGATGTCCTCCACATTGCCGGGATGGATATGCGACTTCAGTTTGTCAATGAATAATGCTTCGTATTGGGTATGGTACAACAGTTCGGGTTGCCCCAGGTTGGCCAGAAAGGATTCGCGGATGATGTGACTCACGTAATCGAGAAAGCGCTTGATGGGCTCCCGGCCGGTTTTGGAGGTGGTTTCCGTCCAATCTCTCAGACGGACCAAGTCCTTGAGCACAACGGCGTTCATCAGCTGCCGGGCGCTCTCGAAAAAGCCGCGGGCGGCCGTATCGTCGCTTTGCTGCTGCAGGGCGCGGGTGTAGCTGCCTTGCGCGATGCGCACGGTGTCGGGGTCGAACTGCGAGCCCAGGGCGGCATCATCGATAGGAGGAACGTGTACACTCTGTATGCGTGACAGAATGGTCGCCAGCAGGGAGTCCGGCTCGTCACTGACCAACAGGAATACGGTGCCGGCGGGCGGTTCTTCCAACAGCTTGAGCAGTTTGTTGGCCAACGTTTCGTGCATACGTTCGGGTGCCCATATCAGCACCACCTTGTACGGAGACTGGTAGCTTTTCAGCGAAAGTTTACCCAGCAGTATATCGCTTTCCTGGCTGTAGATGATGCATTGTTTGCCTGCCGCTCCCGAGAATGCGGTCCAGTCGGCCAACCGGATGTACGGGGATCGGGACAGATACTCGCGCCAACGGGGCAGCAGGTCGTTGCAGCTTCCCCCCGCCTCTTTGTTGTAGGGGAAGAGGAAGTGTACGTCCGGGTGTACGAATTTCTCCATTTGCCGGCAGGAGGGGCAGGTGCCGCACGAATCGCCGTCGTGGCGGTTGGTGCAGTTGAGGTATTGGGCGTATGCCAGGGCCAAAGCCGCCTTGCCGCATCCCTCAATGCCCCAGAAAAGCTGGGCGTGCGGAATACGTTGCCGGTCAACGCCGGCGGTCAGCCGGGCTTTGACGGCTTCTTGACCGATTATCTGCTTGAACTGCATACGTCTGACAACTGCGACACAATACCTTGCAAAGATAGGATATTTTTTTGGTATTTCCCCTATGCCACGTCCGTATATCGGAACATCGTAGTATGAAAAAGAGGACGGTCCTGCAGACCGTCCTCTTCGTGGGTGACTAAACGCCGGAATAAATTAGAACGGCAGATCGTTGCTGGAACCGTTGTCATCGAAAGGATTCTCCTCGCTCTTCTTGGATGCGGCTTTGGATGCCTTGGGGGCTTCCGCTGCAACCGGAGCGGCGGGGGCGTCCATCGGAGCGGCGGCTGCGTCGGCGCGCCGGCCCAGCAGTTCCATATTGTCCGCTACGATTTCGGTGGTATAACGGTCATTGCCTTGTTGATCCTTCCAGGTGCGGGTTTGGATTTTGCCTTCAATAAAGAGCTGTGTGCCTTTGCGTACATACTGCTCCACCACTTTGGCCAAACCGCGCCATACAACGATGTTGTGCCATTCCGTGCGGTCTTCCACAACGGTTCCGTTGGCGGTTTTGAAACCGCGTTCGGTGGTGGCCAGGCGGAAATGCGCCACCAGATTGTCGTTGCCTACGGCGCGCACTTCGGGGTCGGCGCCTACGTTTCCTACTAAAATAACTTTGTTTACAGACATAATTGTTTCTTTTTAGATAATGATTAAGATAAAGGGGCGTTTATATCACTTTTTCTTCGTAAATTCCACTGAAAGGGGGACTCCGCCGATTTCGGAACGGAATACCAGATGGCCTTCGTCGTTCAAGGAGGCTTCGGTGGCCAGCTGCGCCAGTTCGTCGGAGTCTTCGGCTCCGTTTATGACGGGAGTGAGGGTGATGATATCCTCATTGACCGTATAAGTGCCTTCCAAACTGGACATCAAGGGCGTGTCACAGCCGGCGCTGAGTACAAATTTGCCTTTCTTCTCAATCTCCAAGGTTGAGTTGAAAATGCATGCCCCCTGGATATTGACGGATTCGAGTTCCGGCATCGACATTTTGAGCATTTGCACCAGCATGTCCACTTGCTCGGCACTGCTGATGGTGAGGGGCATATTGTTGTAGCTGGCGGACAGAGAGGCGGGTTGCCAGGTTCCGATAAATTTCTTGGCTTCGTCTTTTTTGCAGGCGGTCAGCATCAACAGCAGACAGCCGAACAGATAAACAGCTTTTTTCATTATTCCTTCATGATTTTACGCAAAAGTAGGAAAATATTTTCGCTCCGGAAAATCTTTTTTTGGCTTTGTCAAAAAAAATCGGTATATTTACTCTTTGAAGTGATGCGGAACGTACGGACATATGGAATTCTTCTCGGATGCTGGCTGTTGCTCGGATGCTCCCGCCAGGTGTCCGGGGAGGCTGTGGCCTACCGGGATCTGACGGATATCCGGGAGGCGGGGGTCTTGCGTGTGGTTACACTTTCCGGCCCCATTTCCTATTTCAGCTACAAGGACGTCGATATGGGTTACGAGTACGAGTTCGCCCAGCATCTCTGTGAGGAACTCGGGGTGGAGATGATGCTCCGGGTCGTGGGTACTACGCAGGAGCTCGTCGCCCAGATCGCGGAGGGGCAGGCGGATCTGATTGCTTACCGGTTGCCATGTACGGCGGAGAATAAGGAGAAGGTGCTGTTTACCGAACGTTCGTATGTGGCCAACCAGGTGATTGTGCAGTGCAAGTCGGATTCGATGGCGAAAACGGTGTTTGATTTGAACGGTCGGGAGGTGTTTGTCGTTCCGGGATCCATCTACGAGGAGCGTATCCAGCACCTAAGCGATGAAACAGGCGGTGGTATTGTGGTCCGCGAGGCTCCCGATTCCATGAACGTGGACGATCTGATCGCCCAAACCGCCCACGGAACCGTCCCGATGACGGTGGCCGACTATGATCTGGCGCGTGTCAACAAAACGTATTTCGGCAATTTGGATTATTCCTTGGAGATCAGTTTTCCCCAGCGTTCGGCCTGGGCGGTGTCGAAGGAAGCACCCGAACTGGCCGCCTATATCAACCGTTGGACGCGCAACACAAAGGGGAAACTGTATTTTTCGGCGATTTACAACAAATATTTTGAAAGGAGCAAGTATTTTGAATCGGTGGGGTTGGCGCGCATCCATACAGGATCCCGCATTTCCTCTTTCGACGACCTTTTCCGAAAATACGCCCCTACGGCCGGCTGGGACTGGCGCCTGCTGGCGGCGGTGGCTTACAAGGAGTCCAAATTCGACCCGCAGGTGGTGTCGTGGGCGGGAGCGTGCGGGCTGATGCAGCTGATGCCGTCCACGGCGCGTTCGCTGGGCCTTACGGACGACGATTTCCACAATCCCGAGTCGAGCATCAAGGCCGGTGCCCTCTATATCCGCAAGATGGACCGGCTCTTCCCCGGCATAGACGATCCCGAGCAACGTGCCAAATTTGTCCTGGCTGCCTACAATTCAGGACCGGGGCATGTGTTCGATGCCCGGGCGTTGGCGCTCAAGCATGAGAAGAATCCGGATGTGTGGGACGATGTGGCTCCGTTCCTGTTGCTCAAAGCGGAACCGGAATACTACAACGACGAGGTTTGCAAATACGGTTACTGCCGTGGGTCCGAAACCGTCGATTATGTCGATGTGGTTTGGCGTAAGTTCCAAGATTACAAATCCTGGGTGAAACGCTGAAAAAAAACGGGGACGCCGCAATCGCGGTGTCCCCGTTTTTTTCGGTAGAAACGATTATTCGGCCGGAGCAGCTTCTTTTTCCACTGCGTTGCGTTTGGCTTCCATAATCTTCTCGTATTCTTCGCGCGAAGCGACGATGATTTTGTCGTACTCGGGCAGACCGGTACCGGCCGGGATCAGGTGACCGCAGATGACGTTCTCCTTCATACCGGTCAGGTTGTCCGTCTTGCCGTTGATGGCGGCATCGTTGAGCACCTTGGTCGTTTCCTGGAAAGAAGCGGCCGACATGAAGCTCTTCGTCTGCAATGCGGCACGTGTGATGCCTTGCAGAATCTGACTGGCCGTTGCGGGCACAGCGTCGCGGGTTTCCATGATGTGCTTGTCCTGACGTTTGAGCATACTGTTCTCATCGCGCAGTTTGCGGGCCGTAATAATCTCGCCTCTGCGGTAAGTGGTGGAGTCGCCCGGATCCAGGATGTATTTTTTACCCCAGATATTGTCGTTCTCCGCCATGAACTCCTGCTTGTCAACCACTTGCTTCTCAAGGAAGATGGTGTCGCCCGGCGCATCGATTTCAACTTTGCGCATCATCTGGCGTACAATCACCTCAAAGTGCTTGTCGTTGATCTTCACACCCTGCAGACGATATACGTCCTGTACTTCGTTGACGATGTATTCCTGTACCGCCGTGGGGCCTTTGATCACCAGGATGTCCGAAGGCGTGATGGCTCCGTCCGACAATGCACCGCCGGCGCGGACAAAGTCGTTCTCCTGTACCAGAATCTGCTTGGACAGCGGAATCAGGTAGCGGCGCTCCTCGCCCGTCTTGGACGTAACGATTACTTCGCGTTGACCGCGTTTGATCTTGCCGAAGGAGATCTCGCCGTCGATTTCGGATACGATAGCCGGGTTGGACGGGTTGCGGGCTTCGAACAGTTCGGTAACACGCGGAAGACCACCCGTGATATCACCGGCTTTGCTGGCGGCACGGGGCGTTTTGAACAGGATTTGACCCACCTTGATCTTGGCGTTCTCTTCGACGGCCACGTGGGCGCCTACCGGCAGGATGTAGGTGCGGATCAGTTCGCCCTTGTTGTCCAATACGTGTGCGGAAGGCACCTTGTTCTTGTCCTTGGATTCGATGATGATGAGTTCCTTCAAGCCGGTTTGTTCGTCGATTTCGGTCGTGTAGGTGGTGTTCTCGATCATGTTCTCGAAAGAGATCTTACCCGTAACTTCCGATACGATTACGGCGTTGAACGGATCCCATTCGCAGATAACGTCGCCTTTCTTGACCGTGTCGCCGGATTTGACGAACAGGGTGGAGGCGTAGTTGATGTTCTGCTGGGTCAGCACCACTCCGGTTACCGGATCAGTGATGTGCATCTCGGACTGACGGCTGACTACGATGGTTGAACCGTCTTCGGCGGTTACCGTGCGAAGTTCGTCAATGGTCAGGATACCGTCATACTTGGAGATGATCTTGTTCTCGGTCGCTACGTTGGCGGCAACACCACCGACGTGGAACGTACGCAGCGTCAACTGGGTACCCGGCTCACCGATGGACTGGGCGGCGATAACGCCGACCGCTTCGCCCTTCTGGACCATACGGCTGGTGGCCAGGTTGCGGCCGTAGCACTTGGCGCAGACACCCTTCTTCGACTCGCAGGTCAGTACCGAGCGGATTTCAACGCTCTCAATCGGCGAATCTTCGATGATGCGGGCGGCCTCTTCGGTAATCTCCTCGCCTGCACCGACAATGATCTTGCCGGTCTGCGGGTGGATGACATCGTGTACGGATACACGGCCCAGGATACGTTCGTAGAGCGAGGAGATCACGTCCTCGTTGTTCTTGATTTCCGTCGCAATCAGACCACGCAGCGTGCCGCAGTCCTCCTCTTGGATAATAACGTCGTGCGATACGTCAACCAGACGGCGGGTCAGGTAACCGGCATCGGCCGTCTTCAAGGCCGTATCGGCCAGACCCTTACGGGCACCGTGCGAGGAAATGAAGAATTCCAATACGGAAAGTCCTTCCTTAAAGTTGGACAGAATCGGGTTTTCAATAATCTGACCGCCTTCGGCGCCGGCTTTCTGCGGCTTGGCCATCAGACCACGCATACCCGACAACTGACGGATCTGCTCTTTCGAACCACGGGCACCCGAATCCAGCATCATGTAAACGGAGTTGAATCCCTGGTCGTCGGCAGCCAACTGTTTCATCAGGATGTTGGACAGGTTGGCGTTGACGTGCGTCCAGGTGTCGATGATCTGGTTGTAACGTTCGTTGTTGGTGATAAAGCCCATGTTGTAGTCGTTCAAGATGGCTTCCACCTTCTCGTAACCTTCCTGAACCATCTTTCCCTTCTCTTTCGGAATGATGACGTTCTCCAAGTTGAACGACAGACAGCCCTTGAAGGCCATGTAATAACCCAGGTTCTTGATGGCATCCAGGAAGTCGGCCGTACGGGCTACACCGCAGGCGGCGATTACGCGGCTGATGATGTCGCGCAGAGACTTCTTGGAGAACACTTCGTTGATGAAGCCTACCTCCTCGGGTACGCACTCGTTGACCATGATACGGCCTACGGTCGTGTCAATCATACGGGTGACGATGAGGCCGTTCTGTACGTCTTTGGTACGGACGGTCACCTTGGTGTGCAGGGTGACTTTGCCTTCGTTGTAGGCTACAGTCGCCTCTTTCGGAGAATAGAACTTCAAACCTTCGCCCTTGGCGCCAGGACGCTCCTTGGTCATATAGTACAGACCCAACACCATGTCCTGGGAGGGAACGGTGATCGGCGCGCCGTTGGCCGGGTTCAGAATATTGTGCGAAGCCAACATCAGAATCTGTGCTTCCAAAATGGCCTCATTGCCCAGCGGCAAGTGGACGGCCATCTGGTCACCGTCGAAGTCGGCGTTGAAGGCCGTACATGCGAGCGGGTGCAACTGAATGGCTTTACCTTCAATCATTTTAGGCTGGAAAGCCTGAATACCCAGTCGGTGCAGCGTCGGGGCACGGTTCAACAGAATCGGGTGACCCTTCATGACGTTTTCCAGAATGTCCCATACGACGGGATCCTTGCGGTCAACGATCTTCTTGGCCGATTTGACCGTTTTGACAATGCCGCGTTCAATGAGTTTGCGGATGACAAACGGCTTGTAAAGTTCGGCGGCCATATCCTTGGGCAGACCGCACTCGTGCATACGGAGTTCGGGACCTACCACAATAACCGAACGGCCGGAGTAGTCAACACGTTTACCGAGCAGGTTCTGACGGAAACGGCCCTGTTTGCCTTTCAAACTGTCGGAGAGCGACTTCAACGGACGGTTCGCATCGGCTTTGACGGCCGTCGATTTGCGCGTGTTGTCGAAGAGCGAATCGACAGCCTCCTGCAACATACGTTTCTCGTTGCGGAGAATGACGTCCGGCGCCTTGATCTCGATCAGTTTTTTCAGACGGTTGTTGCGGATGATGACACGACGATAGAGGTCGTTCAGGTCGGAGGTGGCGAAACGGCCGCCGTCCAGCGGAACGAGCGGACGCAAATCGGGCGGGATGACGGGAATCACCTTGATGACCATCCATTCCGCCTTGTTGCGGTTCTTGGAGGCGATAAAGGAGTTTACCACCTGCAGGCGCTTGAGCGCTTCCGTCTTACGTTGTTGCGACGTGTCCACGTTGGCTTTGTCGCGGAGTTCGCAGGCCAGGGCCTCCAGATCCAGACGCGCCAGCATGTCATAAATGGCTTCCGCACCCATTTTGGCGATGAACTTGTTGGGATCGGTGTCTTCCAACAATTGGTTGCCCTGGGGCAGATTGTCCATGATGTCGAGATATTCGTCCTCGTCGAGCAAGTCGCCTTCCACTTTGTCGGTGATCACACCCGGTTGGATAACCACGTATTTCTCGTAATAGATAATGGAATCCAACTTTTTGGTGGGCAATCCCAGCAGATAGCCGATTTTGTTCGGCAGCGAGCGGAAATACCAGATATGGGCGACAGGCACAACCAGCTGGATGTGGCCCATGCGCTCGCGGCGTACCTTCTTCTCGGTTACCTCGACACCGCAATGGTCGCAGACGATGCCTTTGTAACGGATGCGTTTGTATTTGCCGCAATGGCACTCGTAATCCTTGGTAGGACCGAAGATGCGTTCGCAGAACAAACCGTCGCGTTCGGGCTTGTAGGTACGATAATTGATTGTTTCCGGTTTCAGGACCTCGCCGTAGGACTGTTCCAAAATCTCTTCGGGCGATGCCAAACCAATGGAAATCTTGCTAAAATTGGTTTTAGCCTTGTTGTTATCTGTTCTAAATGCCATAATGCTGTGATTACTCTAATTTGATGCTAAGTGCAAGACCTTTCAACTCGTGTAACAATACGTTCAGAGACTCCGGAATACCGGGTGTAGGCATCGGGTCGCCCTTGACGATGGCCTCGTACGCTTTGGCGCGGCCCATAACGTCGTCGGACTTGATGGTCAGGATCTCCTGGAGTACGTGCGATGCGCCGAAAGCTTCGAGCGCCCAAACCTCCATTTCACCGAAACGCTGGCCACCGAATTGCGCTTTACCGCCCAACGGCTGTTGCGTGATAAGCGAGTAGGGACCGATGGAACGTGCGTGCATCTTGTCGTCAACCATGTGACCCAGTTTCAGCATGTAGATAACACCCACCGTAGCCGGTTGGTCGAAGCGTTCGCCCGTACCGCCGTCGTACAGATAGGATTTGCCGTAACGGGGAACACCGGCTTTGTCGGTCCAGGTGTTCAGGTCGTCGAGCGTGGCACCGTCAAAGATCGGAGTGGCGAATTTGACGCCCAGTTCCTTGCCGGCCCAGCCGAGTACGGTTTCGAAAATCTGTCCCAGGTTCATACGCGAAGGCACGCCCAGCGGGTTCAATACGATGTCAACCGGTGTACCATCGGCCAGGAACGGCATATCCTCCTGACGGACAATACGCGATACAATACCCTTGTTACCGTGACGTCCGGCCATTTTGTCACCGACGCGGATCTTGCGTTTCTTGGCAATGTAAACTTTAGCCATCTGCATGATGCCGGCGGGAAGTTCGTCGCCGATGGTCATGGCGAATTTCTCGCGCTTGAGCACTGCGTCGTACTCCTTGTATTTGCGCAGGTAGTTCATGATCACATCGCGGATGAGGTCATTTTTGTGCGCATCGGTCGTCCATTTGCTGGTCTGGACATCCATGTAGTTGATCTCGGAAAGCTTCTGCTGTGTGAAGCGTGCGCCTTTGGCGATCACATCGGCTCCCAGATAATCTTTTACCCCCTGCGAGGTTTTGCCGTCGGTGAGTTCCAGCAGCTTGGAAACCAGAATGGCCTTCAATTCGGCTGCTTTGGCTTCGAATTTGGCTTCCAGTTCGGCCATGGCGGCTTTCTCGTTGGCTTTGCTCTTGCGGTCGCGTTGTACCTTGGCATAGAGTTTGCGGTCAATGACCACGCCGCGGAGTGCCGGAGAGGCTTTGAGCGAAGCGTCCTTCACATCACCGGCTTTGTCGCCGAAGATGGCACGCAGCAGTTTCTCTTCGGGCGAGGGATCGGATTCACCCTTCGGTGTGATTTTGCCGATCAGGATGTCGCCCGGTTCGATGAGCGCACCGATACGGACAATACCGTTCTCGTCCAAATCCTTGGTGGCTTCTTCGCTGACGTTGGGGATGTCGGAAGTGAGTTCCTCCATACCGCGCTTGGTCTCGCGTACCTCCAGGGTGTATTCATCCACGTGCACGGAGGTGAGGATATCCTCGCGTACCATGCGTTCGTTGATGACGATGGCGTCCTCATAGTTGTAACCCTTCCAAGGCATGAAGGCCACCTTCAGATTGCGGCCGATGGCCAGGTCTCCGTTCTGGGTGGAGTAGCCTTCGGTCAGAATCTGACCCTTGCTGACACGTTCGCCCGGCTTGACAATCGGACGCATGTCAATGGTGGTGCTTTGGTTGGTTTTCTGGAATTTGGAAAGTACATACTCCTTGACGGGATCGTCAAAGCGGCAGAACAATTCCTCTTCCGTATAATCGTAGCGGATGCGGATGACGTTGGCGTCAACATATTCAACCACACCGTCGCGTTCGGCTTCAATCTGCGTGCGCGAATCCTCGATCAATTGACCTTCCAGACCGGTACCTACGATAGGAGCTTCCGTACGGAGCAGAGGCACGGCCTGACGCATCATGTTACAGCCCATCAAGGCACGGTTGGCGTCATCGTGTTCCAGGAACGGGATGAGGGAGGCGGCGATGGATGCAATCTGTTGCGGAGCAACGTCCATCATTTCCACTTGGTTGGGAGCCACGACCGGGAAGTCGGCATCCTGACGGGATTTTACACGTCCCAGCAGGAAGTTGCCGTTGTCGTCGAGCGGTTCGCTGCCCTGTGCGATGATCTTGCCTTCTTCCTCTTCGGCCGTCAGATAGACGATGTCATCCTTGTTGAGGTCCACTTTACCGTTCTCCACCTTGCGGTAGGGGGTTACGATAAAGCCCAGATCGTTGATCTTGGCATAGACGCACAACGACGAAATCAGACCGATGTTCGGACCTTCCGGTGTTTCGATCGGACACAAACGGCCGTAGTGCGTGTAGTGTACGTCGCGGACCTCGAATCCGGCACGGTCACGGGACAGACCGCCGGGACCCAGGGCCGACAGACGGCGTTTGTGCGTGATTTCGGCCAAGGGGTTGGTCTGGTCCATAAACTGCGACAACGCATTGGTGCCGAAGAAGGAGTTGATAACCGACGAAATGGTCTTGGCGTTGATCAGATCGATCGGCGTGAAGACCTCATTGTCGCGTACGTTCATGCGTTCGCGGATGGTGCGCGACATACGGGCCAGGCCGATGCCGAATTGGTTGTACAATTGTTCGCCCACCGTGCGTACGCGACGGTTGCTCAAGTGGTCGATGTCATCGACATCGGCCTTGGAGTTGATCAGCTCGATCAGATATTTGATGATCTCGATGATGTCTTCCTTGGTCAAAACCTTGATTTCGGGATCGATGTCGAGATTCAGTTTTTTGTTGATACGATAGCGGCCTACATCGCCCAGATCGTAACGCTTCTCCGAGAAGAACAGACCGTTGATGGCTTCGCGGGCGCTGGCGTCGTCGGTCGGCTCGGCGTTGCGCAACTGACGGTAGATGTAGTCGATGGCCTCTTTTTCAGATTTACTGGTATCCTTCTGCAAGGTATTGAAAATGATACCGAAATCGGATACGTTGGCATCCTCGCGCTGCAGCAGGATGGAGGCCACGTTGGCATCCAGGATGCGGTCCACCGTTTCCTGATCCAGGATGGTGCCGCGTTCCACGATGATCTCGTTGCGCACGATGGAGATTACTTCGCCCGTATCCTCGTCGGCCATATCCTCCGTATGGGTGGAGAGTACATGTCCGGCCAGTTCGCGGCCGATGTATTTTTTCAGGCTGGCTTTGGAGACTTTCACTTCTTCGGCCAGGTTGAAGATTTCCAGAATATCCTTGTCCGTTTCGTAGCCGATGGCACGCAGCAGCGTGGTGACAGGCAGCTTCTTCTTACGGTCGATATAAGCGTACATCACGTTGTTGATGTCCGTCGTGAACTCAATCCACGATCCGCGGAAGGGGATGATACGGGCGGAATACAACTTGGTGCCGTTGGCATGTACGCTCTGGCCGAAGAACACACCGGGTGAACGGTGCAGCTGGGAAACGACAACGCGCTCCGCTCCGTTGATGACAAAAGTGCCTTTGTCCGTCATATACGGAATGGGTCCCAGGAACACGTCTTGAATGACCGTGTCGAAGTCCTCGTGATCGGGATCGGTACAGTACAATTTCAGCTTTGCCTTCAAGGGCACACTGTAGGTCAAGCCGCGTTCGATGCACTCGGCTATGCTCCAACGTGGAGGATCCACATAGTAGTCCAGGAATTCAAGGACGAAGTTGTTACGTGTATCGGC
Organism: Paludibacteraceae bacterium; assembly: GCA_017959385.1. Taxonomy (GTDB): domain Bacteria; phylum Bacteroidota; class Bacteroidia; order Bacteroidales; family Paludibacteraceae; genus Enterocola. Next base: position 4,195 of record JAGDAS010000048.1, on the reverse strand, counting down.
GATGGGGAAGTTCTCGGCAAACACCTTGAACAATCCCTCGTTCTTTCTTTTTTCCGGAGGAGTATCAAGTTGAAAAAAGTCTCTAAACGACTTAAGTTGTACCTCTAAGAAATCCGGGTATTTCAACGGACTCTTAACGGAGGAGAAGTTGATTCTTTGGTTACTCATACGATACGAGGAGGCTATAACGGGTTTAACGGGTTTGAGGTCGGCTAGGCCTTCATCCAGCGACCATCCGGATTTTCAACATAAAAAGGTTTAGAACCTTATTTGATAAGGCTCTAAACCGTAATGTCCTGATTAACAGGAGGCTTGAATTACTTCAGCTCAACTTCGGCACCAGCCTCGGTCAACTGTTTCTTCAGACCTTCTGCCTCGTCCTTGGCAGCGCCTTCCTTGATGGTGGAGGGAGCGGCATCAACCAGATCCTTGGCATCCTTCAAGCCGAGACCGGTCAGCTCCTTAACGAGCTTAACGATGGCCAGCTTGTTGGCACCGGCGGATTTCAATACTACGTCGAAAGCGGTCTTCTCCTCAGCGGCAGCGGCACCAGCGGCACCACCAGCGGCGGGAGCAGCTACAGCTACAGCGGCAGCGGCGGGTTCGATACCATATTCCTCTTTGAGGATTTGAGCGAGTTCGTTAACGTCTTTTACAGTCAGGTTAACCAGTTCTTCAGCGATTTTTTTCAGATCAGCCATTTTTGTATAATTTAAAAGTTATTTTTTAGTTGATTTGTTTTGAAGCGGTTTAGCCTCTTGCTTCGAGAGTCTTCAAGACACCATGGATGGTATTGCCGCCAGATTGCAGGGCGCCCAGGACGTTCTGCATCGGAGACTGCAGCAAACCGATGATCTCGGCCAGCAACTCCTCTTTGGATTTGAGGGCGATGAGGGCGTCGAGCTGGTCGGCTCCATAGACACATTCCTGAACATAGGCGGCCTTCAACTCCGGTTTGTTGTTGTTGGCTTTGTCCTTTTGCTGTGCCTTGATGAGCTGAGCGGGAGCATTGACGCTTTCCGAGAACATAATGGCCGACGAACCCTTCAGGGAGCCGAACAATTCCTCGTAATTGCCTTCAGATGCCTCGAGGGCTTTCTTGAACAAGGTGTTCTTAACTACAACGAGTTTGATGTTCTTCTGGAAGCAGGCCTTTCTCAGTTTGAACGTCTGCTCGGCATTCAGACCGAAGGCATCCGTTACATAAAAGTTGGGATATTGCTTCAGGAGATTCTGCAAATCGTTGACTACTTGTACTTTATCTTCCTTTTTCATGACAATGCTTTTAAATGGTTATTCAGCCGTTCTCGGATCAATTCTCAGACCCTTGCTCATGGTGCTGGAAAGATAAATGCTCTTGATGTAGACACCTTTGGCTGCGGTGGGTTTCAGCTTGTTCAACGTGGAGATGAACTCACGTGCGTTGTCAGCGATTTGAGCGGCCTCGAAGGAAACTTTGCCGATCGACGTGTGTACGATACCGGCTTTGTCAACTTTGAAGTCGATCTTACCCTGCTTAACCTCTTTTACAGCCTTGCCAACTTCATTGGTTACCGTACCGCTTTTGGGGTTCGGCATCAATCCGCGGGGACCCAGAACGCGTCCGAGTGCGCCGATCTTACCCATGATGGAGGGCATGGTGATGATAACGTCGACATCCGTCCAACCGCCTTTGATCTTCTCGATGTACTCGTCCAGACCGACGTAGTCGGCACCGGCTGCCTTTGCATCGGCAGCGGCATCGGGTGTACAAAGAGCCAAGACGCGGACGGTCTTGCCAGTGCCGTGGGGCAGGGATACCACGCCGCGGACCATTTGGTTCGACTTGCGGGGATCAATGCCCAGACGGACATCCAAATCAACGGATGCGTTGAACTTGGTCGTGGTGATTTCTTTTACCAAAGCAGCAGCTTCGTCCAGCGAGTAGATCTTACCAGCTTCAACTTTTTCAGCAGCCAACTTTTGGTTTTTAGTCAGTTTACTCATAATCTAAAAAATTGAAGGGTTAGTTACCTGCGGGAAATTCGCCTTTCACCGTGATGCCCATGCTTCTGGCGGTGCCGGCTACCATCTTCATGGCAGACTCGACAGTGAAGCAGTTCAAATCAGCCATCTTGTCGGTAGCGATTGCCTTGACTTGATCCCAAGTAACTTCGGCAATCTTCTTACGGTTGGGCTCAGCCGAGCCGGATTTCTGTTTGGATGCTTCCAGGAGCTGTACGGCAACAGGGGGAGTCTTTACGATAAAATCGAACGATTTGTCCGAGTAATACGTAATGACTACAGGAAGAATCTTTCCTGCCTTGTCCTGCGTTCTGGCATTGAATTGTTTGCAAAACTCCATGATATTGATGCCCTTGGAACCCAAGGCCGGACCAATAGGAGGAGAAGGGTTTGCTGCGCCGCCCTTTACTTGCAGTTTGACTTGTCCAGCAACTTCTTTTGCCATTCTTTTAATACTTTTTTGAAAATTGAAATATCGAGGAAGAACAAAGAAGCGTAACCTTATTGTTCTTTCTCTACCTGCATAAAGCTCAATTCGAGCGGTGTTTTACGCCCGAAAATCATGACCATCACCTTGAGTTTCTTTCTCTCGTTGTTCACCTCTTCGATGATACCCGAGAAATCGTTGAAGGGACCGGAAATCACCTTGACGGTTTCACCTACATTGTACGGAACATTCATTTCGACATCGCTCTCCTGCAGTTCGTCAACGGTACCTAAAATACGGTTGACTTCCGACTGGCGGAGCGGGGTCGGATCCGAGCTTTTGGTCCCACCGAGGAAACCTACGATGTTGGCGTTGTCCTTCAGCGTGTGAACGACTTCGCCCGACAACTTGGCCTCGATGAGCACATACCCGGGCAGATAGCTCCGTTCCTTAATGGTTTTCTTACCATTGCGGATTTGCATCACTTTCTCGGTAGGGATCAGTACGGAGAAGACGTTCTCCTTGAACAGCGGATTGTTTTTCATCTCCGCTTCGATGAACTCCTTCGCCTTGTTCTCCTTACCAGAGATGGCACGCAATACATACCATCTTCTTTCGACTTCGGTAGTCTTGTCTGCCATGTTAGCCAATCAAATTATAGATGAACTTCATAATCTCTTCAAACCCAAGGTCAATCAAGAGGATAATCAGTGCCAGGATTAGGGAAGCAACTAATACAATGACAGCACTGTCTGTAAGCTCTTTGGCTGTGGGCCACGTAACTTTATGAACAAGTTCGTTGTAAGATTCTTTGATGTTTTCTACGAGCTTCATATGCTTTTTCTTGTTTTGCACGGGTCGAGAGACTCGAACTCCCGACACTCGGTTTTGGAGACCGATGCTCTACCAACTGAGCTAGACCCGTTTATGCAAAGATTCTCCTACGAGTAGGAGAACCTTTGTCATTGTCTGTTTGGATTAGTCCAAAATCTTGGTAATCTGACCAGAACCTACGGTACGGCCACCTTCACGGATGGCGAAACGCAGACCCTCGTTGCAGGCAACCGGATAGATCAGCTTAACGGTGATCTCCAAGTTGTCACCCGGCAATACCATCTCGCGGCCTTCCGGCAGGGTGATCTCACCCGTTACGTCGAGCGTACGCAGATAGAACTGAGGACGATACTTGTTCTGGAAAGAGGTGTGACGACCGCCTTCTTCCTTTTTCAGGATATAAACGGAAGCCTTGAACTGCGAGTGCGGAGTTACGGTACCCGGCTTGGCGATTACCATACCACGCTTGATCTGATCCTTGTCAATACCACGGAGCAACAGACCTACGTTGTCGCCGGCTTCGCCTTCGTCCAACAACTTGCGGAACATCTCGACACCGGTGATAACCGACTTCAGGTTCTCTGCACCCAAGCCGATGATCTGAACTTCGTCGTTGATCTTAACGACACCCGTTTCGATACGACCGGTGGCAACCGTACCACGACCCGTGATGGAGAATACGTCCTCAACAGGCATCAGGAACGGTTTGTCGATAGCACGCTGCGGCAACTCGATCCAGCTGTCAACGGCATCCATCAACTCCATGATCTTCTCTTCCCACTGGGGTTCGCCGTTCAAGGCACCCAGGGCGGAGCCACGGATGATAGGCGTGTTGTCGCCGTCGAAATCGTAGAAGCTCAAGAGCTCGCGCATTTCCATTTCAACGAGGTCGAGCATCTCAGGGTCGTCCACCATATCGCACTTGTTCAT
>JAGDAS010000047.1 GCA_017959385.1 Paludibacteraceae bacterium | reverse complement strand
GGTCGATGTGAACCCGTTGCCTTCGTTCGCGATTGACACGACGCAGATGGAGACGATTACGGTTATCCTGAACGACGAGCGGTTCGCTCCATACACCTTCGATCTGGATGGAGCCGGCGTTCATCAGACTTCGCCTGAATTCGAGCGTCCGCAGGAGGGACCCCACACCATGTTGGTAACCGATGCGCTGGGTTGTGAGACAGAAGAACCCTTCTGGCTTGATCCGAAGATTGTGGATATCATCATCCCGCCCTTCTTCACACCCGACGGTGATGGTGTCAACGACATCTGGCGGATTGGCAACATTGAACATTATCCCGATGCAGTGATCAAGATTTACGATCGTTTCCACAAACTGATTGTAGAGATGGACGGCACTGCGGAGGGTTGGGATGGTACCTACCGTGGACATCCCGAACCTTCGACCGATTACTGGTATTATATCAAGATTCAGGAATTGGGCAAGCCGCGTACGGGACACATCACGTTGAAGCGTCTGAAGGAACACGATTAAGACGGTTCAACGCCGATAAAGTGAGGGAAGTAATCCGGATAAAGGAACTTTCCTTACTTTTCGGTATAAATATTTGTGTTCGCACACAAAAAATTTGGTAGAATAAAAACTCTTGTGTATTTTTGCAGCGTAACCTAATTTAACGCCCCTGATTATGAGAACGAAAAAATATCTTTGCCTTGTGTTGGCCGCCTGCCTGAACGGGATGTTGCTGCAGGCCGCGACGAGTACCTATTGTGATTATTTGATCACACAGTCAAGAAAGGATATCTCGGAAGTTCCGAATTCTGGTGCCTATATGACGGTGCGTTCGGTTTACGCTGTGAACGACGCCGCTCAGGTGTCGGTCATCGGTGTCCGGTTTTCACTGAAGCCATACGGTACCCTGCCACGGGCGGAATGGCGCCAGGCGATCCGTAGCCTTACCATGACGGTCGGCGGTTTGGTACAGGATGGTTTTGAGGATGTGTGCACTTTTGAATATACGGCGGGCAGCCCCGAACAGACCATTTGGTTCCCATCCGGATATGCAGTGGGCGATGAATTGACCATCAATGTGTTGGGATGGCGTACACGCGTCGATGGCGATCCTGACGGGGTGGGCGATGGCAATGCCTATATCATGACCGCCGGCTACACCTATGTGCTCGGCGATGTTTGCGGTGCCGACGATGCCGGTTCCGCTCCGGTGATTACTTCGGCCTCACTGGCGCAGAATTCCAGTACCAAGGTGAAAATCCGGGTCGAGGCCTCCGACAATGGCGGAGTGGACGCTCCGGCCTATTATTCCGTTGAGATGGACGGCCATACCTATTATCGTACGCTGGATGCGGAGGGAACGCTGACCATTGAAGGATTGACCCCGAAAACAGTTTATACTGCGACTATCAAGGCTTGGGACGTGGCTGGTAACAGTTCGTCCGCTCAAACGCTGAAATTCCGTACCACGCCGCTACCCACCTCCGAGTTCTGTTCTACATTGATTATGGATAACAATGCGGCGGTTTCCTCTTATGCCTACCTGACCTTGTCGAATATATATGACGAGAACAAGGATGTAATCGGCGTGATTTTCGAATTGACGCCTTATGCGGGCTATCCGCGTGCTGAATTCCGCCAATGGCCGAGCGATTTGGCCATTGATGGTACTCCGATCACGCCTCCCGCCGGGAATGTGCCTGCAGCCGCCACCAAGATTGCCGTTACTTTCGGCGCCGCCTATCCGACCGGCAGCGTACTAACCTGGTCCAAGCTGCAATGGCGTACCCGCAACGGTGAGGACCCCGAAGGTGTGGGCAACTCCAATGCTTGGAACGACAAGACGGCCTACAGCTATACGTTGGGGGCCACCTGCCAGGAAAATTATATTTCGGCCGACATCGACGGCAACACCACCTGCGAGGGTTCTCCCACCGTGCTTACAGCCGTAGGCTTCGGCAATGCCGTGGATGGATTTGAGTGGTACGAGAATATCCCCTCCGAAGGCAATAATTTCACCCTGATTCCCGGTGAGACCAGTGACCAACTTACGGTGGTGCCTGATTTGAAACTCAAGCGTTACCGGGCCAAACATGGTGCGGTGGAGTCCGTGGCTTTCGAACTGCAGGGCGTGGTGTGCTGTAGCACGGACGATGCCAATTACCGGGTGCTATGGAAAGAGGATTTCGGTACGGTGGCAGCCAACAAACGTGTGTCGAACCAATATGTGGTGGGGCATTCCTTCCACGACCTGGTATATACCAATGGAGTGATCAACTCCAATTACAGCTGTCTGTACGACGGTATGTATGCGGTGGTTTCCAATTCGTCGTCGGCCAATCAGAACCTGCCTTGGCCGGCGGGCAAAACCGACCACACGGGCAATACCAACGGTGGTTACCTGATTATCAATGTGGGTGAGCCGAACACCTCCGGTACGGAGTTTGAGCAGCAGATACTGCAGGTGGATGTCAAGGAAAAATTCTGTGAAGGCCTGTGGTACAATTTCTCCATGTGGGCCACGCAGATTTCCACTTACGGCAAGCATCCGAGTTCGTTCATCCTGCGGATTGTCGAATTGACAGCATCGGGTGCCGAGGGTCCGGTCATCGGTGAAATCACCACGGGCGAAATGGAAGTGTTCGCGATGGACCGCTGGGTCAACTATGCCATTTCCGTATCGCCGGGCGAGAGCGTTCCCGGTCTGCGTATCAAGGTTTACAACTTAGGTCTTTCCGGCGAAGGCAATGACCTGGCCATTGACGACCTGCAGTTCACTTCCTGTGCGCCGGTGGTATCGCTGTATACCGATCCGGGACACACCTCAACCGACATCGAGATCGAATGCGGCCAAAAGGCGCATCTCTATACCGAGTTTGACGGTTTGTCCAGCCGCTATTTTTCGGGAACGCCCTATTACCTGTGGCAACAGTCGCTTGACGAGGGCGCTACTTGGACCACCATCGCCAATCAGGCGGATTTGGATGAATACGAGGCCTTTGCGGCCAAAAAGGAGGGAACCTTGTTCCGTTGCATTGTAGCCGGTGGTCCGAAATTGGCGGAAGCCTTGGCGGCCGGAGAGGAGCTGTCGGACTGCGACCTGTATGTAATTACCAACACGGTGCGTGTCACCTGCGATGGTGGTTGCCAGATTCCCGAAGTGGCTCTTGATCCGGAATCCACCATTCTGTGCGGTGGGGGAGATGCGGCTTTCACCCTTACGGTAAATGGCTCCGACCCCATTGACCAGGTGGTTTGGGAATACCAGCACGAGGGCGCCGGTTGGACCACCGCCGAAACGGTCAACAATCCCTCCAGCCGTACACTGACCAATACGGTGGCTGGTGTGACGGCTTCGGTGCTGGTCCGCGCTACGGTGACCAGTGGTACCTGTCCTTCCGTGGTGAACGGGTCGGTCCGCTATGTTGACGCGGCGCCCAGTCCGGTAGTGGACAATCTGGAGCGTTGCATGGATGCGCAGGCCAGCCAGGCTTTCCAGGCTTCGATTCCGGCCAGCTGTGATCTGGTATGGTACGATGCGCAGACGGCTGTCACCCCGTTGACGGCGGTTCCCACCACATCGTTGGCGACCCCCGGTGTGTATTCCGCCTGGGTGGCCGGACGATACAAGGTCGAGCCTTATTGCGAAACCGACAAACAGGAAGTGACCATAACGGTTCATGATTTGCCCGATGCGGATATTACCGCTTCGGAGGCGTTCTTTACCTGCAGTCACCAGCCCATTACGCTGCAGGCGGTGACTTCGGTGACCGGCCCCGTTTATCAATGGTCTACCGGTGCGACCACCGAATCTGTCGAGACCACGACGGAGGGCGGCTACCGGGTAACGGTGACCGACCCCTCCACCGGATGCTCGTTCACATCCAATACGCTGCAATTGGAAGTCCATGAGGACAATTTGTCGGTCTTCCTTGAAGCCGACCGCGACCAAGTGAAGTTGGGCGAGGGTATTCTGCTGACCCTCAGGCTGGTCGATCCGGCCTTGAAGGTGGGGACGGTATCCTGGTACCACAACGGTGAAATGTTGCAGCAGGGGACGGGCCTTTCACTCATGATTCTTCCATACGATTCCGGTGAATACGAGGTCGTTGCCGAGGGCGAATGCAATGAGGCCCGCGCCACCTATTCGGTGGAGGTGGTTTGGCCGACGGTTTTCACGCCTTACGATGGTAACGGTAAGAACACCACCTTTGTCACCAACTTCGCCGAGGCGATTCCGTTGTTGGTATATGACCGTTTCGGCAACAAGTTGGCGGATACCGAAAACGGATGGGATGGTAGGACTGGAAAGTCGTCCGCTATGTCCGCTCCAGGGGTCTATTATTATGTCGCCACTTTGCCTGACGGTAGTAAGCGGCGTGGAACGGTGGAGATTTACAAGTAAAAATTTAACATTTCACGAGCAGGAAAAGATGTAATCCGACTTGTCGGCAAAATATAGGGGTGTGTTCGCAAACAATGGTGATTTTGCCATTGTTTGCGTTTTTTGTGTGTAATCGGACCGGGGTTGTGTAGTATCGTTGTGAAAACGAAAAACAGGCGCTTTGATATTTTTGTCAATGATAAATTATATCTTTGACTGAATATATGCGCGCTACGCACGCGTTTTTAAGTAGAACCTAATCAACGATTATGAATAAAATTTACCACTTTCGTAAGCATTTTTTGGCGGCATGCACCCTTATGCTTGCCCTTCCGCAAGTGATGCACGCCCAGTTCAACTTCAATGCCGGGAATTGTACCCAGGTGATTGGAGACAATGTGTCCGGTGTTTCAGTCACGGTGGTGAATATCCCCAACGGAGATGGGCGTTACAGCGGCATTCAAATCTATTACAATCCCGTGGGAACCAATCAACATGCCTGGTTCCGCAACGGGGAAACCTGTAGCAATGTGTTTGTTGACGAGGTCCCTCAAGGTGATCTGGGTTTCACCATTAATGCAACCTACAACGGTACCATCGGCCAGGGGGCTGCCAACAACGGCACCAATACGGCTACCTACATGTTCAGCACGCCGCTGAATGCAGGGCAGGTTTTGTCGTGGAATGTTACTGCCTGGGCGACGGAGGCCAATACCAATGCCTATGTGATGGGTGGCGGCAATCGGGTGAATGTCACCATCGGTGGTTGCCAGGACAATGATGCTCCGACCATGGGAGCCGCAACGTTGGTTCGTGCCGGCAAGAGCAAGGTGGTCTTGAATTTGTCCGCTACCGACGATATTTGTGTAACCCGTTACCAGATTACCGGCAACATTAACGGGACACCGGTTGATATGACGGTTCCCGCTCCCGGATGCGGCGCCGCCGGCGAAGTGACTTTCAACCTGCCGGTGGAGATTACCGGAACGCATCAACTGACGATTCGTGCCATCGACGGAACCGGCAAACAGTCGGCCAATATCCGGACGGTCAATGTCACGGCCAATACGACCGGACCTACCAATGTGCAAGCGACTTTCGGAAGTTCCACTCCCTCGTCCATTACGCTCAACAACGTGAGTGCGACCCCGGGAACCGGAGGCGCAGTTGTCGCCTACAAGGTAACCTATGGTCCTAACAACGAATATTCGCAGACCATTGTCCCCAATGGCAACCAGTTGACGGTAAGTGCGTTGAAGAAGGGTACGAATT
>JAGDAS010000046.1 GCA_017959385.1 Paludibacteraceae bacterium | reverse complement strand
CTTGCTTGCTTTGGCGCAGCCCGCTGTCAAGGAGAAGGATCTGCACAACGAGGGCCGTGCCCATCTGACGGCGGGATTGTCCTACAAACCCGTCAAGGGGCTTACGCTGCGTTTGGACGAGCAGTTCCGTCTCAAGGAAAATTTTTCGGCCGTGGACCGCTTGAATACCGATGTGGAGATCAGCTACAAGGTTTGTCCGTATTTCCGGCTGGGGGCGGCATACCGTTTTATGGCGGTTTACAAACAGGCGGAAGGGGATGCCGCAGACTCCTGGAATTTCCGGCATCGTGCGGCCTTCCATGTGTCGGGGCTTTATACGGTGGGTCGCTGGCACCTTTCGCTGCGGGAAAAGTTCCAATCCACCTGGCGCGACGAGTCGGTGACCAATCTGTTGGAGCGGCCGGTACCCGCCCTGTATCTGCGCACGCGGTTCAAAGTGGAGTACCATTGTTTCTCCCATCCGCTGCAACCCTATCTGTCGGTTGAGTTTTACAATCCGCTCAACCGGACCGATTATTTGCGGGAAGCGGAGCAGACTACATCCTACCGGCATTGGGCCTTTGACCAGTTCGATACCCGTCTGGGTCTGGAATGGCGCTTGAACGCGCACAACTTTCTGGACTTCTACTACCGGTTGGATGCGTCCCGACGGGTGGATGTAGGCGCCAATTCCGGCAAAATCCGAATCACGCCTGTGCTGGACCATATCGCCGGCGTCGCCTACAGTTATCGTTTTTAGCGGTTTTTTGCTTGGTGGATTGGGGAATAGGTTGTACCTTTGCACCCGCAAAAGGGGAAGTGCCCCCGCTGCCCGGTAATTTCAATCTGACGATTCTATGCAATGGCTCCACGACCTGCTGTTCGGTGACTCTGTCGCACATGCGGTTTTGTTGTATTCTTTTATCATCACCCTCGGTGTTCTCTTAGGTAAAATCAAGATAGCGGGTGTCTCGTTGGGGGTCACCTTTGTCTTGTTTGTAGGCATTGCCGTAGGTCATTTCGGTTTTACCATTAATCCGACCATTCTCGGCTTCGTTAAGGAGTTCGGCCTGATTCTTTTCATTTACTCCATCGGTCTGCAGGTGGGCCCCAGTTTCTTTTCCACTTTCCGTAAAGGCGGAATGGCGCTCAATGGCATTGCCATCCTGCAGGTGGTGTTGGGTCTGGCGGTAACCATCGCGTTTTATTTTCTGTTGCACAAGGAAGTGCCCATGGCCATGCTGGTGGGTACGCTTTCGGGTGCGGTGACCAATACACCGGGCCTGGGTGCCGCCGAGGAGGCGCTGCGTCAGTTGAATTACAGCGGAGACCCCATCGGTCTGGGCTACGCCGTTGCATATCCCATGGGTGTGGTTGGTATGCTTGCCGTGATGATCGGTTTGCGCTATTTCGGACGGGTTGACCTCAAAAAAGAGGAGGAACGCCTGAGCGCCGCCTCTGAGGACAAGACCGCCGGTCCGGAGCAGTTTACCCTCCGGGTGGAGAACAAGGCTATGGATGGTCTGACCCTTCAGGAATGCAAGAATCTGATCGCCCGTCCGTTCGTGGTGTCGCGCCTCATGGTGGACGGTACCATCCGTGTACCGGCCGACGATACGCTCCTGCATGTGGGTGACACCATCCGGGTGGTGGCCCAGAAAACGGATATAAAGGCCATCAACGCTATGATCGGTTCATCGGTGGAGATGGAGTGGAAGGAGGATGAATCCAAAATGGTTTCCCGTCGCATCGTCATCACGCGCGACAGTATGAACGGACGCACCATCAGCCAATTGCAGCTGCGTTCCGCCTTCGGGGTGAACATTACCCGGGTCAATCGTTCCGGTATCGATCTGTTGGCGCGTCCCGATCTGGCGCTGCAGGTGGGTGACCGGGTCATGGTGGTGGGCCCGCTCGATGCCATCGCCAAGGTGGAGACCATTATGGGCAACACACTCAAGCGGCTCAACTATCCGCACCTGACCACCATCTTCCTCGGTATTTTTATGGGTATCCTGCTGGGCGCACTTCCTGTTACACTGCCCGGTATGCCGATGCCGGCCAAATTGGGCCTGGCCGGAGGACCGCTGATCGTCGCCCTCTTGGTGGGCCGTTTCGGCTATAAGATCCATTTGATCACCTATACCACGCAAAGTGCCAACCTGATGCTGCGCGAGCTGGGCATTTCGCTCTTCCTGGCCAGCGTCGGCCTGAGTGCCGGCGGCAAATTTGTGGATACACTTGTATCCGGCGACGGCTTGTTGCTGATGGGCGTGGGTGTGGTGATGACCGTGGTGCCTTTGATCATCGTAGCCGTGGTCGGCCGGTTGATGAAGACCAATTACTTCACGCTGATCGGTGTTATGGCCGGTGCCTCCACCAATCCTCCCGGATTGGCCTACTCCAGTTCGCTGACCAACGGCGATGCTCCGGCGGTAGCCTATTCGACCGTGTACCCGCTCACCATGTTCCTGCGCATTATTACGGCACAGTTCCTGGTGCTTTGGTTCCCTGCTTAAGCTTTTTTCCCTTTCCGGATTTCCTCCAACCGCAGCATCTCGTCGCGGTATTGGGCGGCTTGTAGAAAGTCCATGGACTTGGAGGCCTCCAACATTTGTTTCCGGGTATAGGCAATCGCTTTGTCCAATTGGTCGGCCGACATGTATTCCACTACGGGGTCGGCCGCTGTGGGCAACTGGACGACCGCTGCCGGACGGGTTTCCGACGGGCCGGCTGTGTAAAGCGGTGATTGCGCGGCGGCACTGCCTGCCGTATGCGGGGTGATGTGGTGCTCTTGGTTGTAACGGATTTGTTTTTCCCGTCGGCGGTTGGTCTCGTCTATGGTCTTCTGCATGCTCTCGGTGATGTGGTCGCCATAGAGAATGACTTTGCCGTTCACATTGCGGGCGGCGCGTCCGGCTGTCTGGGTCAGCGAGCGGTGCGACCGCAGGAATCCCTCCTTGTCGGCATCCAGAATGGCCACCAGTGACACCTGTGGCAGGTCAATGCCCTCACGCAGCAGGTTTACCCCGATCAGCACATCGTAGATGCCTTTGCGCACATCGTCCAGTATCTGTACGCGCTCCAAGGTGTCCACGTCCGAGTGAATGTAGGCGCAGCGGACCTCGTGCTCCAGCAGGTAGTCGCACAACTCTTCGGCCATGCGTTTGGTCAGCGTGGTGACCAAGCATCGTTCGCCGCGGCCGGTGCAGACGGTAATCTCCTCCAAAAGGTCGTCAATCTGGTTTTCGCAGGGACGTACTTCAATCTGTGGATCCAGCAGGCCCGTCGGGCGGATGACCTGCTCCACGACCACACCGCCCGATTTTTCCAGTTCGTAATCGTCCGGGGTGGCGCTGACGTAGATGGTCTGGTGGTTCTTGGCCTCGAATTCCTCAAAGGTGAGCGGCCGGTTGTCCATGGCCGAAGGCAGGCGGAATCCATATTCCACCAGATTGCGTTTGCGTGCCTTGTCACCCCCGTACATGGCATGTACCTGTGGTAGGGTTACATGGCTTTCGTCCACCACCAGCAGGTAGTCTTTCGGGAAGAAATCCATCAGGCAGAAAGGGGGTTGTCCGGCCTGCCGGCCGTCAAAATAGCGCGAATAATTCTCTATGCCGGAGCAGTAACCCAGTTCGCGGATCATTTCAATGTCGTAGGTGGTGCGTTCGTACAGCCGCTTGGCCTCGTACGCTTTCCCCACCGACTCCAGATACTCCACCTGCTTGCCCAGATCCACCTCCATTTCCGCCAGGGCGCGGGCGGTGTTCTCCTTGGTGGTGACAAAGATGTTGGCCGGTGCGATGTCGTAGGCTTCCATACTTTCAATCGTAGTCAATGTCAGGGCGTCCACCAGCTCAATGCTGTCAATTTCGTTGCCCCAGAAACTGATGCGTACAATCAAGTCGCTGTATGCCAACCATATATCCACGGTGTCTCCCTTTACACGAAAGTTGGTGCGTTGGAAATCCACTTCGTTGCGCGTGTACATGGCCGAAACCAACTGCAGCAGGAAGTGGTCCATGACCATCCGCTGACCTACCCGGATGTGGAGCGTGTTCTTGGTGAAATCCTCCGGGTTGCCGATGCCGTAGATACAGGATACCGACGATACGACAATCACGTCGCGGCGGCCCGAGAGCAGGGCGGCGGTGGCCGACAGCCGCAGCCGGTCGATTTCCTCGTTGATGGCCAGGTCCTTTTCTATGTAGGTGTCGGTCAGAGGCAGGTAGGCTTCCGGTTGGTAGTAGTCGTAGTAGGAGACGAAATATTCCACCGCGTTGTGTGGAAAGAAGGCTTTGAATTCGCTGTACAACTGGGCGGCCAGTGTTTTGTTGTGGCTAAGCACCAACGTAGGGCGGTTTACGGCCTTGATCACATTGGCGACGGTGAAGGTCTTGCCCGACCCGGTCACGCCCAGCAGGGTTTGGTACGGCTCGCCGGCCAGCACGCCCTCTGCAAGCTGTCGGATGGCTTCCGGTTGATCGCCGGTGGGCTGATATGGTGCTTCAAGTTGGAATTCCATGGCAGAATGTTGACACGCCTTTGTGTGCAAAGGTAGGAAATAATTCGGCTGGACCTTTCTACTTGCCGTAAAATGTGTACCTTTGCCGTATGGAAGAATCAAAACAAAACTCCCAACCCCGTCCGTTTATCCTGATCACCAATGATGACGGCTACGAGGCCAAAGGCATCAACTGCCTGGTGGACATGCTTGCCGATATGGCCGACCTGCTTGTGGTCGCTCCGGATGGTCCGCGTTCGGCCCAGTCCAAGGCCATTACCGTGGTGACACCGCTGCGTGTCCGCAAATTGGAGGAACGGCCGGGACTTACGCGCTACAGTTGCAACGGTACGCCTACCGATTGCGTTAAAATCGCACTCTATTCGCTCGTTTACCGCAAGCCTGACCTGCTGCTGGCCGGTATCAACCACGGGTCCAACAGTTCGTCCAATGTTATATATTCCGGCACCGTAGGCGCTGTGATGGAAGGGTGTACCGAACAGTTTCCCGCCATCGCCTTTTCGCTTGACAGCCATGCCCCCGACGCCGATTTCGAACCCTGCCGCACAGTGGTTCGCAAAATGGTGGACCGTGTGCTGCGGGAAGGTCTGCCCAAGCGGGTGTGCCTGAATGTGAATTTCCCGGTAAGGGAGCATTTCCGCGGAGTCCGGGTGGTACGCCAGTGCGACGGCCGCTGGATGGAGCGTTTTGAGAAGCATCAGGATCCCGCCGGACACGATTACTACTGGCTGACCGGCGATTTTGTCAATTTCGAGCCCGATGCCGACGATACCGATGAATGGGCTATGCGCAACGGCTATGTGTCGGTGGTGCCTTGCCAGGTCGATCTGACGCATTACGGAAGCATACAGCAGCTTAAAGATTGGAATGAAGATGAATAATACCGCCCAACCCACCCGCCAACGGCGGCGTATCAACGGGACCGACGGTCCCTGGGACAAGTTCTGGATCGGATTTCTGGTGAATTTCCTCCTGCCCTTTGTGGTGTTCGCATTCACCTGGGAGTGGATGTCGGGCTACGACTACGACCGTATCTTTCATTTGATGTTCGAGCCCGTCATCAAGAATTACCTGATTCTGCTTATGATGCCCGACTTGATCGTGTTCTTTGCCGGCTACAAACTGGATATTTTCCGTTTCTGCGGCGGCGCTATGTTGGGATTCACACCCTATATGCTGTTGTTGATCTATTTGTTCTGTCAATGAAGTATTATGTGATAGCCGGCGAGGCCTCCGGCGACCTGCACGGCAGTTTTCTGCTCCGACAACTCAAACGCACCGACCCGCAGGCACAGTTCCGTTTCTGGGGCGGCGATCTGATGGCGGCCGAGGCCGACGGGCTGGTCCGGCATTACCGCGCCACCTCGGTCATGGGGTTTGTCGGTGTGCTGACCCACCTTCCGAAAATTTTGGGTAACCTCCGTTTCTGTCGGGAGGATATCCTGTCGTATGCACCCGATATTGTGGTGCTGATCGACTATCCGGGCTTCAATTTGAAGATCGCTGAATTTGTCAAGAAAAACACGCAAATACCTGTGTTTTATTATATCCCGCCCAAGATCTGGGCCTGGAAGGAGCACCGGGTGGAGCTGATCAAACGCTATGTGGACCGGGTGTTGACCATTTTCCCCTTCGAGGAGCGGTTCTATGCGCGGCACGGTTACGACCGGGTGACCTATGTGGGCAATCCGTCGGTCGATTCGGTTGCCCATGCACACCCGGTGGACCGAGCGGCACTCCGCGCACAGCTCGGGGCCGACGGAAAGCGGATTGTCGCCCTGCTACCGGGCAGCCGCCGGCAGGAGATTCTGCTCTCCCTGCCCGTGCTGAAACAGTTGCGTCAGGAGGATTTCCCCGACTGCCTTTTTGTGATGGCGGCTACGAGTGCGGTCGATCCGTCGTTGTACGGGGAAGTGCCCTTCCCGTTGCTGTTTGACCGGACGTACGACCTGTTGCAGGTGGCCGACGCCGCTTTGGTCAATTCGGGTACCGCCACACTTGAGACGGCGCTCTTTGAGGTTCCCCAAGTGGTGTGTTACCAGCTCAAGGCGGCGTGGATTTCCTTCCCGGTTATTTACCACCTGTTGCTGCACATTCCCCATGTGTCACTGGTCAACATCCTGGCCGGAAGCGGCTTGGTGACGGAATTGTTGGGGCCTTCGTTCAATCTACGCAATACGATGCGCGAACTGAAACGCATCCTGTACGACGACGCGGTCCGCTCGGCTGTTCTGTCCGGTTACCGCCAACTGAAAAGCGACCTGGGTACCCAGGTCGCTTCCGAGTCCGCCGCACGTGCGGTGGTTGATTTTCTGCAGCACCGTTAGAAACGCAGTCCGTAGGTGAACACCAACTGGTTCCGCACGCTGCGCAACGCAACGGGGTCGGGGATGTCGGCCGTGTAAACCGGATCGAAACTGTAGTAGTCGGCCAGGTTGACCTGATAGACGTACGAGAGGTCCAGGCTGTGCCTTCCGAAACGGCCGCCAATGCCGCAGGTTACATGGAAGTTGCCCCGGTCGTTGTAGTAGTCAAAGTCGGTTCGGATATCGTTGGTTTCGTTGAAGTCGTTGGCGTAATAGAGCCGTGCGTCGCCTTCGCGGTTGGCCGGGGTGGTGTAGCCGCCACCCAAACGCAGTGCCAGCGCTTCAACCGGTTTGACCTCCAATCCCAAACGGATGGAGTGTGTGTTCCGTACCCGGCCCGGGATGTGCGCGTTCATGGCGTGCGGACGGCCGAGCGAACGGGCGCTCATGTCGGTGTAATCCGCAAATTGATAGTCCAATCCGACAAACCCTTTCTTGAATATGAATCCGGCGCTCAGCAGGGCGCGCAGCGGCGACGACAGGCGGCATTCGCTGTCGGTGGCGGTCGGCGGCTCTTGTGCGCTGGAAAGCGAGGAGGTGTAGGCCACATCGGAGGTGGTTTTCAGCACCCACCAGGTGGGGGTGTGGAAGGCGGCGCCCAGACGCACCCACTTTACCGGTTTGTAGATGACGCCGAGTTTCATGGCAAATCCCGTCCCGTCGATGTCCACGGTATTGACTGCCTGTGCGAAGGAGGCGTCGGCATAAGTCTCCATAAGTGTCCGTCGCGACGTATAGCCCAAAAAATCGGCCTCCATGCTGAATCCCCAGTAAAAACGGTTGTTGACGGCACCGCCCACTGCCAGATTCAGGTTGTTGACAGAACCGGACTCCTCCCATTCCAGGTAGCGGCTGTATGCTCCGCCGCCCGCACTTTGGTACAGGGAGGTGAATGTGCCGTCACCGTTGTCGCTGATCATGCCGGTACGGTCGGCCAGTACGGAGGCCCAGCCGATGGCGGCATTGTTGTACGCGGTGTCGGCCGAAAGGGTGGCGTGGTCTGACCCGTACGAATAGGCGGCCAGGAAGTCGGTGATCGAACTGCCTTGCAGGCCGTCGTTCATGCGGCTCGAACGGCTGAAGTTGGCGGAACGGTTGAAGGTCAGGCCCAGGGAGGTGTAGGTTTCACCCGTTTCCTTGCCGGAGGCCCAAGTGCCGATGACGGAGATCTGAGCCAGGTTGGCGCCGGGACGTGTCTCCACCTTGCCTCCGTTCATACGGGTGTTGTCCCAGAATACGTTGAGCGAGGCGGCTACCTCTGTGGTCCGATACACGCCGATGGCGGCCGGATTGCTGTTGACAGCCGAGGCGTCACCGCCGATGGCGCCCATGGCGCCACCCACGCCTACATAGCGGGCCGTTCCGTTCAGTTCGTCGGCCGAGGCGTGCATGAAATCGTAGATGGTTTCATTCTGCGCATTTGCCGTAAGGCTGCCTGCCAGCAGCAACAAGGGGATGAGGATGTGCTTTTTCATGATGCTGATTTCGTATAATGCTTATCTGTGACCGGCTGTACTGCGTGTGGTGCCGCCTCCCATGGATCCGCGGCCTGCCCCGCCGCTGTAACCGGGTGACGAGGAGCGCATTCCCGCTCCGCCGCCGTAGGAACCTGTACTGCGTGTGGTACCGTAGCTGCCGCTGTACGAGCCGGTGCTACGGGTGGTGCCTCCGCTATAGGAACCCGTGCTGCGTGTGGCGCCACCGCTGTAGGAGGGAACTGTGCTGCGTGTGGCATTGCCATTGTAAGAGGGCGCTGTGCTGCGTACGGTGCCGTTGGCGGTTGAAGTGCTGCGTACGGTGCCGTTGGCGGTTGAAGTGCTGCGTACGGTGCCGTTGGAGGTCGGGGTGCTGCGCTGGGAGGTGCTGTATCCGGCCGTACTGCGGGTGGTGGTGCTGTATCCGGCCGCGTTGCGCTGGGCGCCGGTGTTTACGCGCGTGGCTGTTGCGGACTGGTGACCGGCGGAAGCCTGACTGCGGGTGCCGGCAGACGTGGCATGTCCCGGGCGTTGCCAAGCATGCGTGCGGGCGTAATAGGGACCATAGTGGTATCCGTACGGACGGTAGTGATGGTGGTATCCGTATCCATACCCGTACCCGTACCAATAGGGATGGTAGTAGGGACGGCTCCAGGAGTAATACCAGGGATCGTGCCAATAGTACCAGCTGTAGTAGGGACGATGGTACCAGAATACAGGCGAGGCATAGTACCAATCGTAGTAGGGGGCCGTTCCGGCTCCCAGCAGGTAGCCGGCGGCAAATGCGGCTGCGGCGTCGCTGTCGGCGGCATCGCTGTCATCGTCGTCTTCGTTGATGTACACGTATTGCGGATCGTTGATGGTGACGGCGTCCGCATGGTGGTATTTGACAATTTTGCGGGTCGCTTCGAAATCTTCCGTTTCGGTTTCGGCCGGCGCGGATTCCGCTTCCGAACGTGCGGTGTATTGGCGGTTGTATTCGTCAATGTCGCGGGTGGGGCGTGAGGAGGTCACTTCCTCGTATGCGTCGGCCGGACCGGCCTGTGCCGGTTGCGAGGCTGCCGTGGAGGCCGGTTTTTTGTCAAAATCGGCATAAATGTCGTCGTATTGCGCCCAGGAGGCGGCTGCCATACACGCCATAACGGAGAAAAGCATCAGTCGTTTCATCGTTTCTGTGTTTTAATTGTTATCTTTGTGCTTGGTTTGTACTCCTTTGGACAAAGGTAGTACAAATTCTCTTTTTTATCCACGCTGTTACGTTAAAAGTATGCAATATCTTCAATTAAACGTATCCACGACGTCTTTGCAGGATTATGAGGTGGACTTGTTGGTCTGGCAGTTGGGCCAAATCGGCTACGAAAGTTTCGAAACGGAGCCCGGTATGCTGTACGCCTACATTCCCAAGACGGCCTATGATGCGGAAAGTTTAAAACCGCTTCTGCAAACTCCCTATCAGGTGGAAACCCTTCCGGACAAGGATTGGAACGAGGAGTGGGAGAAGAATTTCTTCCAGCCCATCGTCATTGCGGGCGAATGTGTGGTGCACAGCACGTTTCACAAGGATGTGCCGAAGGCGCGTTACGACATTGCCATCAACCCGCAGATGGCGTTCGGTACGGGTCACCACGCTACCACCAGTTCGATGATGGCGTGGATACTCGAGGATCCGTTTGCCGGAAAGGCGGTATTGGATATGGGTTGCGGGACGGCGATTCTGGGAATTCTGGCCGCCATGCGCGGCGCTGATCCGGTGACGGGCATCGATGTGGACGACTGGTGTATCCGCAACGGTGCCGAGAACTGCGCGCTCAACGGGGTTTCCATCGAGCTGCTTTTGGGCAATGCCGACAGCCTGAAGGGACGGCGTTTTGATATTGTACTGGCCAACATCAACCGCAATATTCTGCTCTCCGACATGCATGCCTATGCCGATACACTGCCGGCGGGTGGGGTGCTGTACATGAGCGGTTTCTATACGGAGGATATCCCGCTTATTGCGGCCGAGGCGACCCGCTTGGGCCTGCGACAGGCCGGTGTGAAGGAGAAGGACAACTGGGTGGCGGTGAAATTTGTGAAATAAATGCCGCGATTTTTTGGAATCCGGTAAAATTCTATTACCTTTGCATCGCTTTTGCAAAATGGCGGGATAGCTCAGTTGGTTAGAGCGTCGGATTCATAACCCGGAGGTCCCGAGTTCAATTCTCGGTCCCGCTACCATAAACCCAGGCTGCTGTTCAGCGGCCTGGTTTTTTTTTGCCCGTTTGCTTCCAAATTATACATGAATGTATTATACAAAAATGTATAATTTTAGTGCAGGTCGGTTGAAATTGCACCTCGGAGGTGCAAAATGCGGATGTGTTTCAGGATTTGAAGTTTTGGCGGAACCAGAGTTCGAATATCGGGTCGCAGAATTGATACGGACCTTTTCCTGCCGTTTGCTCTATAAAGTCGCGCTCCACCAGTATCCGCTTGTTGCGTGTGATGGTCTGTCCGTTGCCCAACTGGTATTTCTCTACGGTGGCGGCGGCGTTCAGTTGCTGCTGTCCGTCGCGTATGGCTTTCAGCATGGCGACTTGCGGGGTGGTCAACTCATCCACATCGTTTTGGAACATGGGTTCGTTGGTGGAAATCAGTTGAGTCAAACTGCGTTGCAGGATTTCTTGTGTGACTTGCCCTGTGGTGTTGGTCCATACAAAAAAACACAATTGTTGTACATACCACGAGTGGCATTGCACCCAGTCGCATATCTGTCCGGCGGACTCGGCCGATATTTCTTTGCCGCTTTGCTCAAATCTGTCCACAATGAACGGCACCCATTCCTGCTTGGGTATTTTTTGTAGGAACAGCAGTTGTCCGAAGCGGTAAAACGGATTGGCCGAATTGTTGAAAATATCAGTCATCATGTGTCGTTTGCTGCCGTACAAGCAGTACGATACGTGTTGTTGGTGTTGCCATATGCCGCGCATGCGGGCTTCCAGTTCCTTGTAGCCGCTCAGTTCGGACAAGTGTTGGAATTCATCGATGCAGATGATGAGCCGTATGCCTTTTTTTGCCGCTATTTTTTCAGGAAGGTTCAGCAGTTCGTCTTTGTTTCGCTCGGGCAGTCGCAGACGGAAGTCGAACGAAATGGAGTTGGTGGCGTCGGTTTGAAACGTGACACCGGGAACGATGTTTTCGATGAATTGACGGATGTCGGACACCTTTTTTTCGAATTCGGATGAGCAGGCGTCGATGATGGCGGCGGCAAAGCGTTGGTGAAATTCTTCTTCGGTGCGAATGCTGAATGCGTCGAGGTGGCAGACCCTGATGGTTTTGTCCTCGGCCGTCAATTCGTCCATGGCGGTTTTTACCAAGGATGATTTTCCCCAACGGCGGGGGGAGATGATCATGACGTTGATGCCCGACGACAGCCATGTCTTGAGCATGGCGCGTTCTTGAACGCGGTCTACGAAGTTTTCCTTTTCGGCAAGTTTGCCGTACATGAACGGTGCTCTCATACAAAATCAAATGAGGTTTACTTCGCAAATATACAAATTATACATGAATGTATTATACAAAAATGTATAATTTTAGTGCAGATCGGTTGAATTTGAACTATTAGAGTCGGCGCACCAGGCTTTCGCCCAAAACTTTTTTGCCTTTGTCGTAGGATTTTTCAATTCCTTGCAGTATCTTTGCTGCAGATACATGGGTAGGGTTGCTAAGTGCATTGCTCGCCGAAGAGCCACTTATTAGCAACTCTACCTTTGTTATTTGATAGTCGTGTGGAATGTTTTTGTCATTCATGTACTCGTATACAGTGGTCTTTGTACGATAAATGCCGTTGTCTATCCGCGCGGCACCATACAAGCGGTGAACCAGGATGTCATTACGTCCTACTCCGTTTTTGACAGCTCGGATGCCGTCATTCTTTTTGTAGTCAGCATGTTGCTCCACATCAATGCTTTTCTCTATTATTTGAGGCAATGATTTGAGCGCCGCAAGGTGAACTCCAAGACTTTCACTATGTTTCGCTGACGATTCGGACAAGTATTTTCCGATAGCATCTTCGTTTATCGAATAAACAAATCTTCCATATGCCAGATGTTCTCCAACTAAATTTTCTTTCGCCCACGACCTTGCTTTTCCCAAGGCCTGTTTCCCTGTCCCCGTAAAGTCGTGTCTTGGAACATCCACCACTTCCAAGGTCATTTCGTTGAGTCCGGGCGTGACGATGCCTTTCTCCGCTACTGCGCGTTTTTGGCGTTCCTCAAATGTGGCTGTTTGTTCAAACGTCTCGGACAATTGGCGTTTGTACT